>JASFTL010000108.1:0-9977 GCA_050053555.1 Desulfobacterales bacterium | reverse complement strand
TGGCGCAAAAAGAAAATTAAAAGAGCCAAACGCAAAAAACTGGAGCTCGAATATCACGCCGAAGCCCTTCACGACAACTGCAGAGGCTGTCACCGCAAATACAATAGAAAGTACAAACCCGAAAAGAAAGCGCCGACCACCTGCACCACCTGTCATCCGAAAGCGGAAAAATAATTGCGGCGATATCAGCTAAAAAAGGCATGCATTTTTTACGATGCATGCCTTTTTTTTGAGGTAGCATATCGTCAGACTGCTTGAATCCGTTTCAAACCCGCCCTCCCCTTAACGGCGCTTTCGGTTTCATCTAAATCGCAATCCCGAAACATACGAACCCCTTGACAACAGTTTCTTTGTGATTTATTATTGGCATATGCCAATAATAAAAAGGATAAATGATGGCCAGACCCGTTAAAAAAAGACGCGTGGGTTGTAACCCGGCAGCAAACTATTTTAAGCCGCGCGGCATTCCGGTTGTTGATCTGGATGAAGTCGTATTAAGCATGGATGAACTGGAAGCCATCCGGCTGGCGGACCTGGAGGAATGCTATCAGGAAGCTGCCGCTCGGGAGATGGAGGTTTCCCGCCAGACCTTTGGCAATATTGTCAAGTCCGCCCATAAAAAAATTGCCGCCGCCCTGGTTCGGGGCAAGGCATTAAAAATAGAAGGCGGTATTATTAAAATGCGCGCCAGAATATTTCAATGCAGCGATTGCCGACAGGAATGGTCGGTCCCCCCTGGAACCGGCAGGCCGGAGGCCTGTCCGCACTGCAACAGTTCAAATTTTCACGGATCAGAAAAAGACAGAGGCCAGGCCCGACGGGGCGGTGCCGGACACGGCCGCGGCAACGGTCGCTGCGGGAGGCAAACATTATGAAAATTTGTATCCCCACTGAAACAGACCAGGGTCTTGAGGCGACCGTAACGGCTCATTTCGGCAGTGCACCTTTTTTTACAATCTATGATACGGATACCAAGATTTTAGAGCACATCGGCAACCGGAACCTGCGCCACATGCACGGCGGTTGCCAGCCCTTGCTGGCGCTTAACGGCGAGGCGGCCGATGTTGTCATCTGCGGCGGCATGGGCGCACGTGCGGTTCAAAAATTAGCTGGAGGCGGCATCAAAGCCTATAAAGTAAAAGGCGCTACGGTCAACGAGGCCCTGACAAATTACGTTGAAGGTCGGTTAAATCAGATCACACCCCTGAATGCGTGCCAGGATCATGATTTTCATTAAATCAAGCGTATCGGGAGTAAAATAGTGCGCTGAGGGTTGGAATAAAAAATTCGATCGCGTTATCGCTTTTTCAATACAGCTAAGGCCCAATCGTTTTGCTCGGAGGCCCAGAACCATTTTGAGTATCTGGCGGCGTAGTGATTTATCAAATCCGCCTGTTCATGAGGCCTGAATCCGGACAGTACCACCCAGCCGCCGGAGTCGGTTAACTTTAAAATTATCCGGATTGCATCTATTGTCATCTTGTCGAAAAAGCTAACATTATCTAAACACAGCGGCTGGACTTTTCACGAAGTCGTCTTTTTTTGGTAGGCGATGGCATTTTGAATTAATGCGTCGGCCCATTGGGGTGTTCCCAAGGAATGGATGTGGGTATAGGTGGCCAACACCTTTTTATAGCAGATACCGTCTTTATCTTTGGTGATCCCCACTCCCCTTTGCATACGGAAGACCAGATCCTTTTCATCACCGCTCCAGTGACGCACCCGGGAGTAGTGAAACTCGTGCCCCCGGATCTCGGAACCGATTTCATAAAAGGGATTCTCATTTTCTACCTGAACAATGGTGTAACCATGCCCCTGGGGCCGGGGATAAAAATCAAACGATACCGGCAACACGCCTACCATGGGATAGGATTTGCCTTCCAGTACCAGTTTTTCACCCAGATACATTAAACCACCGCACTCTGCGTAGATCGGCAGATTGTCCTCCACCAGCGCCTTCAGTGCTTGTCTGAAGTGTTCGTTGTCCGCCAGTTCTTTCGCGTGGGTTTCCGGAAATCCGCCGCCAATGTAAAGCGCATCCAATTCGGGCAATGTATTATCGACCAACGGGCTGATAAAAACCGTCTCGGCACCGGCAGCTTTGAGGGCATCGATGTTTTCGGGGTAATAAAACTGAAAGGCGGAATCTTTGATGATGCCGATTTTAGGCCTGTCTGCTTCAGCGCTTGTTATCAGACTTCTGTCTTTTGTCTTCTGTTTTCTGTCCTCTGTCCTCTGTCCTCCGACCGCTGCATTGAGCTGCGGCAGATCCTGGAGGAGTTCATAAATCGCGTCTAAATCAATGTGCTCGGTGGCAACCTGCGCGGCGGCATCAATGGATTCGCCGGCCCAGTCATGTTCGGCAGTGGGCACCAACCCCATGTGGCGCTCCGGAAATATCTGAGTTCTCAGTTTCGGTATGGCGCCGAGTACCGGAATTCCGCAATAATGCTCGATGTTGTCGCGCAGTATGCGTTCGTGGCGGGCTCCCGCCACCCGATTGAGCACGACGCCTTTGATCATCACATCCGGATCAAACTGGATTAAGCCGGAAATGACTGCCGCCATCGTGCGGGTAATCTTGGTGCAATCCACACACAGCAGTACCGGGGTCTTGAGCAATTTGGCCAGTTCAGCCGTACTGGTACTGCCGGCCAGATCGATACCGTCAAAAAGCCCGCGGTTGCCTTCAATGACGGCAATATCGTCTTTGCGGGTGTGAGCGATAAAGGACTGTAAAATTTGAGGTGTTTTTAAAAGGAAGGTGTCCAGATTATAACAGGGCCGTTCGGCTGCCAGGGCCAACCAGCCCGTGTCAATGTAATCCGGACCTTTTTTAAACGGTGCAATGGACTGATTACACCTTTTCCACGCTGCAATCAGTCCGATGGATAATATGGTCTTGCCGGATCCACCGCGCAGGGCAGCAATCAGAATTCTGGGAGCAAAATTGCCATCTTGATGCATTGAAGCCTATATGAGCGTCGAGGAACAAAGGGCTCTCAGGCGAAACCGATCATTCCTTTCCCTCGTGTTCTGCACCGGCCTGTTTACCGGCACCTTTCAGGCCGTAGAGGGAAGTGGAGCCGCTGGACCAGTATTCCAGAACCTCTTCCTGCACCAGGCGATTGATGATCTTTTTGGCCTCGCGAGGTTTGGCGCCTAAAATTTTGGCCAGGTCATTAAAATAAAATTTAGACTTGGTTTTTAATTTCTTTTGCAGCGCTTCTGTTATTTTTGTTTTTGATTCCTCGTAATCCAAATCCATAATTACCCTCTTTTCAGCAAAATGCAGGGGGCACCCAAAGGCCGTGCCCCCCCTGCAGGTTTGATTTAGCGCCTAAAACTTAAATTGCGTGGTCTGGCGCCATGTATAGTAAGCCGGATCGCGAAAATCATCAATCAGATGGTGGGTAAATTCCAGTTCACATGCCTCAAAGAATCTTTCCCACCCGATGCGCTCGGCCCATTCTCCCAGGCGCTCGTATTTGTTGGCGCCTTTCTCATAGGCCTGCACGATTTGTTTGATGGTCTCCGTTGTTTTTGGCCAGCGCGGCGGTTCGTTCGGAATAAAGGCGACGACCACCTTGGAAAACTTCGGTGCACTGATGCGGTTGGACACCTTACCTCCGGCCATGATGACAATGCCGTCACCCTCCTGATCGGCCAGCGGCATGGAAGGACACATGGTGTAACAGTTGCCGCAAAACATGCAGCGAGGTTCATTGACGGCCACACTATTTACCTTTTCGCCTTCGATCTCAACCTTGGCCGGTTTAATCGCTGCCGTCGGGCAGGCGGCAATGGCCAGCGGGATTTCGCACATCTTATCCAGATATTCGTGATCCAGCATCGGCGGTTTGCGATGATAGCCCAGGATCGCAATGTCGGAACAATGCACCGCCCCGCACATATTCAGGCAGCACGCCAGCGACACCCGCAGTTTGGCCGGCAGTTTGTGCTCTTTGAAGTAATCAAAGAGCACATCCATGGTGGCCTTGACGGGCCCGGAGGCATCGGTGGCCGGTGTGTGACAGTGCGCCCAGCCCTGGGTATGGACGATATTGGTGATGGAGGTGCCGGTTCCGCCCACCGGGAACTTGAAGCTGCCGCCATCAAATTTGCGGCTTTCAAGATCTTTGATCAGCAGATCGACTTTTTTTTCGTCGGTCACCATGAATTCAATGTTGTTGCGGGTGGTAAACCGCAGGTAACCATCACAATGCTTTTCCGCAATTTCACAAATTTCGCGGATGTGGGTGGTACTCATGAGCCGTGCCCCACCGCAGCGCACTGTATATACTTTATCGCCGGACTCGGCCACATGGACCAGAACGCCGGGTTTGATGACGTCATGATACAGCCATTTGCCCTTGTTTTTGGCAATCACCGGCGGATAAAAATCGTCGTATTTTCGCGGACCGATATCTGAAATTCGGCCTTCCATCGGTTTGTCAGGATTGTAGCCTGATGATACAAATGCCATGGTCTTATCCCCCTATCTCTGATGATATTTTCTAAATTCGTTGATGTCTCGTGTGAATCCGCCCGGCACCTCATCTTCTTTCCAGAAAATGTACGGGTTGGATCGCGGCTCCTTAACCATGCGCGGATCGGGTGCAATGCCGGTGACCTCCAGCAGTTTCTGGAAGCCCTGGCGTTTCATCAGTTCACCGAGCCGCTCGCGGTTCTTGCCTTCTTCCATCCACCAATCCCAGATGGCCTCAATGACTTCCTTGATTTCGTCATAGGGTTCCTCGGCATTGACAAAGGGAACCAGCATGGAACTCATCTGGGCTCCATCGAGAATCGGGGCTTTGGCGCCGACAAGGATGGATAATCCTTTTTGTTCTCCAATTCGCAGCGCCCTGGGCATGACGTTGATGCAGTGCATGCAGCGATTGCACTCCTTGTTTTCGATCATGAGCTTTTTGTCTTCCATCCACATGCACTCGGTGGGACAAAGATCAATGACTTCTTTCTGGATGTCGAATGCGCCCCAGTCGCGACCGCTATGGTCATTGGCATTGGGCGCAATCTCGCCGCCGATGTAAGCCTGGACCGCTTCCTGATCGATGCGGATGTCATCTTTCCAGGTTCCGATAAAGGACATGTCCGCACGGGCGATCGAGGCCACGCAGCAGTTGGGGCAGCCGTCAAATTTAAATTTGAATTTATACGGAAATGCCGGCCGGTGCAGCTCGTCCTGATATTCCTGGGTAAGATGATAGCAGAGGGCCTGGGTGTCGTAGCAGGCGTATTCGCAACGCGCCTGACCGATGCAGTCCGAGGGGGTCCGCAGGTTTGAACCGGAGCCGCCCAGATCCTGGTTGAGGTTGTGGGTCATTTCATAGAAAATTTCTTCCAGCTGCGGGGTGGTGGTGCCGAGAAAGATAATGTCGCCGGTAGAGCCGTGCATGTTGGTGATACCGCTGCCGCGGAAATCCCAGAGATCACAGAGCTGCCGCAAATATTCGGCGGTATAAAATTTACCGCCCGGCTGATTGACACGCAATGTATGAAAGTGCGCCACACCCGGAAACTCTTCGGGCTGATCGCAATAGCGGCCGATGACGCCGCCGCCATAGCCGAACACACCGACAATTCCACCGTGTTTCCAGTGGGTCCTGCCGTGTTTGAATGAAAGCTCCATTATACCCAGAAGGTCCTCAACAACATCCTCAGGAATCTGAAATTCGACCTTCGCCTTGTTTTTTGACCTGACTTCGGCCTGTTGTTTCAAATCCGAAACAAAGCTTGGCCAAGGCCCGCTTTCAAGCTGGTCCAACAACGGGGTTTTATGTTTTGCCATTATTTACCTCCATATTCGTTAATAATTTCGCTTCAACTTTTAAATATCATCTCCCCCTCCCGGGGTTTGCCGGAATTCACCTCCTCTCAAGCTCTTTTTTTCTGATTTTATTTCAAATATTTTTGGTTCTGATTTTCAAAATGATTAAGAGATCTGATATAGAATTAATCTTTAAGCTTGTCAATAAAAAAGCATTGTTACAAAGGGTTAACGCAACTAAAACCGTTAGAATAAGCTGATTATACTTTATCTTGATCCGGGTGGATAAAAGAGCCCATTATGTTGTGGAAATCGCTAAAATGTGTTGGACGGAACCGTACAAGGTTTTTACGTGGTCATGCAAATTTTTCTTAACGATGGTCAGCCCCGGCATTTTAGGATTGAACCGCTTTACAATCGACGCCGACAGTTCGAGCAGATCCGCCTGGCTGCAGGATGCAAGATAAGCAATAAAACAGGCCAAGGGGGAATCAGGCAACGATGGAACATCCGGCTTCATTGACAGGGCTTCCAAAAAACCGATTAGGGTGGCTTCAACGGCAAGCGGGTCCGACCACACCATTTCCCCGATTCCATCAAGACGATCCAGGCGCATGCGAATCGACAGGTTAATTAAGAAAACCAGCAGGGCTTGCAAAATCAGTTCCGAATGAATTTGGCCGGTTGGCGGATGCTGATGGTTTTGAAAAATGCGCGAGTATTGCCGCACGCTGACCAGCCTTAAGTCAAGCTTTTCCGCTACCGTCTTTACAATAAAATCACCGGCAGCGTGATGCCAGGAAACTATCTGCTCAAAAGACTCCAGATTGTAATAATTGGTCAGTATTTTAGAAGCTCGGGCATATAGTGTTTTGGTCTGCTCGCCTGTAAGAAAAAACCGGTGTCGGCTCTCATCCCAGACCATTATTTTGGGTTTTTTAGCTGCGGGATCGATCGATATATGGAATTCATGGTAACCATCAAACCATTGGCCTAAGAACATCGCAAAATTCAGTCCCTTCGATACGGGAATGTGGCCGAATCCGTAAACCTGCGGCACATAGTGAAACTGCATCTCGGTATTCAGCCGCTTCAAAAGATGGTATTCCTTTTCAATGAAACGCCTGCCGATTTCGGAAATGGCCACGTTGAGTACCAGGGAAAGCCGCTTCTGATGAACAACAATTTCGATGCGCGCGGGGTGATAAAATTCACCGTGTTTTTGAAGACAAATACGGATTTCCTCGACGTCCGAGTCCTTTACATCCCGGTCAAGCTCCCGCGAGACCGCCCGCAGGACAACCTCATAGAATTTTTTTTCAAGATAAGACTGTGCGGCCTGATAATAATCGGCATAACGCACAGATTCCACCCCATTTTTTAATAAGGTATCGAGTCTCAAGGGTATCGCTTCTTGCCATATCAGGCTGGCTGCAGTAACAGGTTCTCTGGAATGGGATGTATAGTAGGTAAAGCGGGGCATCAAGAATGGTATTTCGTTAAATTGGTTTTATTGGTTTATTTAAGCGGCAAATGATAGGGTCGGCTCTTTGGTTGAAGGTTCAAATACAATCATTTTTAAAGAAATTAAAATCACCTCGAACCAATTAAACATTTTATTGTTTTTTGAGTTGCTCAATTTCTTTTAATATTTCGGACGGCACTTCGTACCCCAGCGCCACTGCTTTGTCACAATGTTCGATGGCCGGTTTATGTTCCCCTTTTTCAAGATAGGCAATGGCCAGGTTATTGTGCGCCGGTCCGAAATCAGGGTGAAGCTTTAGAGCTTTTAAATTGGTTTCGATACTTTCATCAATCATGCCTTTGATTAGATAGGCATTGGCCAAATTGGCAAAAGCCTGTACATACCTGAAATTAAAGGTGGTCGCCTTTTCAAGCGCCTTGATGGCCTCATCGATGTTTCCTTTTTGAAGTTCGATAAAGCCGATGTTTCCCCAGCCCTCTGAAAAGCCGGGTCTGGCTTTGACCGCCGATCGGTTATGCGCCAGGCAGCCATCAAGGTCGCCGCGCTGTAATGATATCCCGCCGAGGGCAACAAAAGCCTCCGCCAGTCCCGGGCTGCATTCAATGGCTTCATAAAGATGTTTCTCGGCTTCGTCATATTTGCTCTGCCCCATTAAAGCGATGGCCAGATTGTAATGAGAGTTGCCGCATTCCGGATTTTGTGCGATGGCCTGTCTTTGCTGGGCAACATATTCATCTGCGTTTTTGGCTTTTGGCATCATATTCATTCCTTTTAATCAATTTTATACTGTCGCTCATACTAAAGATTAACCTTAGCTTTGTCAAAATATTAACGCCTGACACGGAGTTCATGCTTTATAAGATATATCAAATTTTTTCAAGCACTCTCCGCTATTCCCATCTTTTTCCTTGACATCATTTTGCCTTTTAACTACCGTTTTTTATAAACCGCAGCAGAAACAAGCGCTGCACAAGAATAATTATATTTTCTAGCGTGTGGAGGTCATCATGAGAGCAGGATGCTATACCGCAATCGTAACACCTTTTACAAACAATGCCGTTGACACCGAAGGTCTGGAAAAACTGGCGGATTTTCAGATTCAAAACGACATCACCGGCATTCTGGCCGTTGGAACCACCGGAGAAAGCCCAGTACTCACCTGGGACGAACACAATAAGGTGACCGAAACGATCGCTAAAAAGACCAAAGGAAAGTGTTTGTGCATTGCCGGCACCGGAAGCAACAATACGGCAGAGTCGCTCGAAGCAACCCAGCATGCGGCCGAAGTCGGAGCCGACGCCGCGCTACTGGTTGAGCCATACTACAACGGTCCCAGTTCTATTGAAATACGCAAAGAATATATTGCCCCGATTGCCAAGGCTTTTAAAGATCTTGACATCATTCCCTACGTCATTCCGGGCCGAACGGGAACCCAGCTATTACCGGAGGACCTGGCGCTGTTGTACAAAGAATATCCCAATGTCAGGACGGTAAAAGAAGCCACCGCCAGCCTTGAAAACATGAAGCGCACCCGGGAGTGCTGCGGACCTGATTTTATGATATTATCCGGAGATGATGGCATGACGTATGATATGATGATCGATTCCCAGATAAATGCAGCCGGCGTTATCTCGGTGGCTTCCAACGTGGCCCCGAAGGCGGTTACCGAAATGGTTCAATTGCTCAATGACGGTCAACAAGCTGAAGCCAATACCCTGCTTCAGAAACTGGAACCTCTTTTCAATCTGGTAACGGTAAAAACAACGGAAAAAACACTTTTAGGTGAGGTATCATGTCGTGCCAGGAATCCCCTGGCCTATAAAGTCTTGATGTCCATTTTAGGCATGCCGTCGGGGATGTGCCGGCCGCCGCTGGGTAAAATGACGCAAAACGGATTACAAACCGTCCTGGATGCCGCGCGCAAGGTACAAGCGACTGCACCCGAAATACTGCAGCCGGTGGCGGAATTCTTTAACGTGGATATCGCCGAGCGACTGGAAAATGAGAAGTATTGGGAGGGACTCGCCTACACAAGTTACTGATTTTCGTTTAATGATCAAATCGTTAATTATGGATAAGGAAACAAAAAGCCGGTTTCAGTTGAAATCGGCTTTTCTACTCAGGAAATATTATTTTTTCATCGTTTCTCTGTGTGCTCAGTGAACCCTGCCCGCCATCGCGAGCCGCTCCATTCGGCCCGCCTTCGACTTGAGCTCAGGCCGAAAGTAGCTCATGGCCTAGGGCAGGCGAGGCGGGCGGGTCTGTGGTGAGCAAAGTGAACAAGAAGCTTATTT
This sequence comes from Desulfobacterales bacterium, assembly GCA_050053555.1. Classification (GTDB taxonomy): domain Bacteria; phylum Desulfobacterota; class Desulfobacteria; order Desulfobacterales; family JAHEIW01; genus JAHEIW01. The sequence goes on along the minus strand of JASFTL010000108.1, from coordinate 406 downwards.
TTCAGTGTCTGCCTTCATTTTGAAATCACCTTCTTTAAACAGCAGCCATTTGAGCCACTTCAAGCCAAATTTCAGCAGCTCAATTTCGTCATCTTTGATCCGGTTAAGAACGGCTTCATCAACCCAATAGCGGTCCAAAAACGAACTTTCAAAAACAAACTCGCTGAACTTATCAAGATTGTAGCTCACTAGAAAAAACATTTTTTTGGTTTGTTCGGTGAGCTGCATGTTGGGGGGGAAGGACCGCTTCCTCACCAGCAAGTCGGTCCACTCCGCATTGATTTCATCGTGAACATCAACCCCCTGATCTTTACGCCACTCCTTGACCGTCCATAGCTTTTCTTCTTTAAATCCCAGACAGTGCGGTTCATGAACAAAAAAATAGAACTCATCGCCATCCGTATCT
>JASFTL010000107.1:0-10002 GCA_050053555.1 Desulfobacterales bacterium | reverse complement strand
CCGCACGTCAACCAGATCCCATTGATTTCTCGCATGCTTGATCTTTTTAAAGGCTTCGCAATTGCCACCGATAGACAAAGTCGGATTGTCTATGCGAATCCGGCCACGTCAATGTTAAGCGGATATGGCCGATCGGAATTGACAGGATGCTCTCTTGAGACAATTTTTGATCTGGCCGATGAGCAGAAGGCGTTGATTGATCAATGCTTGAAAGACAAAACGCCAATCAGCTTTGAAACAACCGGTATTAAAAAAGCAGGCCGGACATTTCCAGTTCAGCTTAACGCGGCACCCTTGACACCCGAAAGCGATGCTCATGGTTTGGTGGTCTTTGCGTTTGATATTTCAGGACTCAAGATGGCCGTCGACGAACAGGCACGTCTAGTGACAGCCGTTGAACATGCAGCGGAGTCGATTATTGTCACGAATCCTGAAGGAATTATCGAATATGTCAATCCGGCATTCGAAAAAATCACCGGGTACTCACGCCAGGAGGTCATTGGCCGCAATATCGAGATTTTGGATAGCGGTCAGCATTCTAAAACCTTTTTAAGCTCTATCATCGAAACCCTGCAACGTGGAGAAATATGGCAAGGACGAATTATTAATAAGCGTAAGGATAACTCATTATACGAAACCGAAGCCACCGTCTCCCCGATTAAAAATAAAATTGGAGAGATCACCAATTATGTCAGTTTGCAGCGCGATGTTAGCCATGAAGTCAGGTTGGAGAGACAGTTGCGCCAGGCTCAAAAAATGGAAGCCATCGGCACCTTGGCCGGTGGGATCGCTCATGATTTTAACAACCTGCTGATGGGTATTCAGGGCAACATCTCGCTGTCGCTCTTAGACATCGACACTCACTCGCCGCTTTTTAAAAATCTAAAAAAGATCGAACAATACATCCAAAATGGGGTCGATCTGACCAAACAGCTTTTAGGTTTTGCCAGGGGAGGCAAATATGAAATATCCCTGCTCAATATCAACGAGTTGCTGAAAGAACAAAATCTGATGTTCAGTCGCACGAACAAAGAAGTCATTTTTGAGGCCAAATTAGCACCCGATCTCTGTAGCGTTGAGGTTGACAGGGGACAAATCGAACAGGTCTTCATGAACCTTTATTTGAATGCCTTACAGGCAATGCCTGCAGGAGGAACTCTGATCACGCGAACCGAGCACGTGACCATTGATAAAGATCAATATAACCCCTATTATGTGAAAGCGGGAAAATATGTAAAGATTGCGATTGAAGACACCGGAATTGGAATGAGCGAAGAAATCCAGCAACGCATCTTCGACCCTTTTTTTACCACCAAAGAGATGGGTCGAGGCACCGGGCTCGGGTTAGCTTCTGTGTACGGTATCGTCAAAAACCATGAAGGCTTTATAAACGTCTACAGCGAGAAAGGGAAAGGGGCGCGATTTGAAGTTTGTTTGCCGGCCTCGGGAAAAGGAATACCTCACAAGGAAAAAGCCAGAGAGGAATTTGTCGAGGGCAAAGAGACCGTTCTGCTGGTTGATGACGAGGACATGATCCTTGATGTTGGTAAACGCATGTTGGGTAAATTGGGATATAAAGCATTTACCGCCAGAGACGGAAAGGAAGCCATTGAGGTATTTCAGAAATATCAGGACAAAATCGATATCATCATCCTGGATATGATTATGCCGAAATTGGGCGGCGGTGAGACCTTCGACCGTATCAAAAAAATGAAACCGGAAATAAAGGTTCTGCTTTCAAGCGGATACAGTATCAACGGTCAGGCGACTGAAATTTTAAATCGCGGCTGCAACGGATTTATTCAAAAGCCTTTCAATCTGCAAAACCTGTCCAAAAATCTTAGGTCCATACTCGAGGAAAGCTAGTGTGGTGTCTCTTAGGTAATTTGCAGAACAAGTTTTCATTTCAGTGCTCAAAAGCTCAATAAAAGGCTAATCCGTCATGAAGCGATAAGGCTGGGAAGCTGGAAGAAAAAATTGGTACACAGATTCACACAGATGTACACAGATAAAAAAATCTAAATTTAACCATAAATAAAATATTTGAAAATCCCACGCCCGCCATCGCGCGTGTCCGGCGAAGCTTCAGCGAAGACGCAAGCCGCTCAGGCGAGGCGGGCGGGTGAGAAAATCTGTGTCCTATTAAGCCTCCAAGCCTCAAGCCTATGAACTGAGCTATCAGCTATGAGCTGTTTGCCTGACACCTGCCTGCGCGGCCTTAGCCGCTGCGGCGCGGCGAAGGCCCGAACACTGAGACCTGAATCAATAGTTATTGTGTTGCTTGGCGCTTGAAATTTCCTCAATTAAAGAACTTCGGGGGATGCCTCCAATATGCTGCTAAATCAAAAAATCCAAGCCCGTTAGCCTGCAGACAACTCATGATTAAAAGCCAAAATCGCATACCCGAGCAGGTGCACAAAATCCATTTGATCGCCATCTGCGGAACCGGAATGGGTGCCCTGGCTTGCATGCTCAAGGAACAGGGCTTTGAGATATCCGGATCGGATCATAAAATCTATCCGCCCATGAGCCATTTTTTAACGGATCGCGGGATTGCGATCATGGACGGCTTCAAGCCCGAACATATTTCTGATGAACTGGATTTGGTGGTCGTTGGCAATGCGGTTACCCGCGAGAATCCTGAAATTAAAGAAATGAACCGGATGGGAATTGCATTTTGTTCCATGCCTCAGGCATTAAACCGGTTTGTGGTGGCAGATAAACAAACGCTCGTTATTGCCGGCACGCACGGAAAAACAACCTCATCATCTATTCTATCCTGGATGCTTTATAAGGCCGGACTCGAGCCATCATTTATGATCGGCGGAATTCTTCAAAATTTTAACAGCAACTACCGGCTTGGCGCGGGAGACTATATGGTAATTGAAGGGGATGAATATGATACCGCTTTTTTCGACAAGGGTCCTAAGTTGATGCACTACCAGCCCGTCATAAGTGTTTTGACCAGCATTGAATTTGACCATGCGGATATTTTTCGGGACCTGAATCATGTTCAACAGGCCTTTGGCGGATTTCTATCCCAGCTGGACAGCTCGAGTCTGCTGCTTGCTTTTGATGATGATAAAAATTTACAAAATCTGATTTCAAAAACAGGTTGTCGCATTGAGCGATATGGTAAAAACCATTCTTCTGATTGGTGTCTGGGAGACGTTGTCATTGATCCACCCTGGACCGTCTTTGAGGTGCTTAAATCCGGCACTCGGTTTGGAAGATTCAGAACCCGGCTTATCGGTAAGCATAATTTATTCAATGCCCTGCCAGTAATTGCCATCGCTCATCATTTAGGTGTGTCAGCTGCAGTGATTTCCGCTGCTCTGGAGACCTTTGAGGGCATCAAAAGACGCCAGCAAATCCGCGGTCAAAAAAACCAGATCATGGTTATGGATGATTTCGCTCATCATCCAACGGCTGTGCGAGAGACGATTGAGGCGGTTAAAAGATTTTATTCGCAGAACCGTCTAATCGCTGTTTTTGAACCGCGGACCAATTCGAGCATGCGCAAGGTCTTTCAAAATGCATATCCGACGTCCTTTGATTGTGCCGATCTGATTTGCATCCGCCAACCGCCATTACTGGAAAAAATTCCCCGCAACGATCGATTTTCATCCGAACAATTGGTCGCTGATCTGAAAAAACGCGGTAAGGATGCCCATTTCTACGCCGAGACCGATTCCATTATTGAATTTCTTACGCAGGAAGCAAAAGCCGGGGATCTTATTCTGGTAATGTCCAACGGCGGATTTGACAATATCCATGAAAGACTGCTTGAGCGGTTGTAACGACTTAAGAAATTGCAGCCGCCATTCGCAACCGTACAATTCTGCATTATGTGTTTTTCGTTCGGCCATTAAATTAATCTCAGCGTTTCATCATATTTCATCTAACCTTCAGATAATCCCTCTCCGGAAAAATCTTGACAATTCCTGTGGTTTAAAATACGTAAGAATACCTTGCTGAGGTTAGTAATAATTACGATAATATATTTAATTTCAGGAAGTTATAATTTACTCTATCATTATGTTCCTAGTATATCTTTTTCGATTGAGTCTCAAGAACAGCGATGCCCAGATTCGCACTGATCCGGTTAATAGCGATCACGACTGTATTGCATGGGTATTTTGGCATTTAGTTTCTATCTGAAGATTATAATTAGAACGTTTTTTTGTGGCAGGAGGCTTGTTTGAATAGACGAGTTGTTCTCACAGGAGTGGGGCTTGTAACACCCCTGGGCATTGGAGTTGAGGAAACCTGGCAAGCGCTGTGCGCCGGTAAATCCGGCGTGGGAGAGATTACTCGATTTGATGCTGCTGCGCATCATACCAAGATTGCCGGAGAGGTAAAAGGTTTCAACGCGCAGGATTTTCTTCCCAAAAAAGAAGCCCGGCGGGTCGATTTTTTTATTGCCTACGCAATAGCAGCGACACGCATGGCGCTGGAAGATGCTGGATTGGTGATCAACCGCACGAATGAAAACCGGATCGGAGCGGTCACCGGCTGCGGCCTGGGCGGCCAGACGTTGCTCGAACAGAACTGCCTGACGTTAGATCAAAAAGGTCCTCGCCGGGTCAGTCCATTTTTCATTCCGTTGATGATCGGCAATATGGTGCCAGGCATGATTTCAATTTATTTTGGCGCCAAAGGACCGAATTTATCCCTTGCCACCGCATGCGCGGCCGGAGCCCATGCAGTCGGAGATGCTTTTAGATTAATCCAAAATGGTATGGCTGATGCCATGATTACCGGCGGAGTTGAAGCCGCCATAAATCCGACCTGTATTGCTGGATTTAATGCCATGAAGGCATTGTCCACTCGCAATGACGAGCCCGAAAAAGCCTCGAGGCCTTTTGATCGGGATCGTGACGGCTTTGTGATCGGTGAAGGCAGCGGCATTATGATCTTAGAGGCGCTTGAGCATGCCCAGGAGAGGGGGACTGACATTTACGCGGAGCTCGTTGGCTATGGCCTCACCGGAGATGGTTATCATATGACCGCACCGCCGCCCGATGGCGACGGTGCGGTGCGCTGCATGCAGGACGCGCTGGATGACGCCGGACTTGCTGCCGAGCAGGTGGATTACATCAATGCCCATGGCACTTCCACCGAGCTCAACGATCTGTATGAATCCCGGGCGGTCAAAACGGTTTTCAAGGACCATGCCTATAAATTGGCGATCAGCTCCACCAAATCGATGACCGGCCATTTGTTAGGGGGCGCCGGCGGTATTGAGACGGTATTTACCGCTCTCAGCGTCTATCACGATATCATGCCGCCGACCATCAATTATGAAAATCAGTCGGAAGAATGTGACCTGGACTATGTACCCAATGCTGCCCGTAAAGGACCGGTCAATGTGGCCATGACCAATTCCTTTGGCTTCGGTGGAACAAACGCAACCCTCTTGCTTTCAAAATATGGATACGAATCAATTTCGGCAGATCATTAGAACCGAGTATGGGTATCAAAGCCCTGAGCGGCGACTTTTTCTAGCCCGTCACCTTCCGGGATGGCGAACATTTATATATTATGCCCGCATTGTCTTAGCGTTTGTTATTGCACGTCTGGACGGACTTCAGGGAAAGCTAACTAACGCGAGATGGCTAAAAGCATCCATTCGATGTGTGAAGGCCGTCGAATCAGCCGGCGGTCGTTTGCATGTTTCGGGCCTTGAAGCCGTCAGTCAGTATAAGGGTCCTTTGATTTTTATTGCAAATCATATGAGCATTCTTGAGACCATTATTCTTCCAGCCGTTATTCTGACGTTTAAAGATGTCACATTTATTATCAAAGATGAATTGCGACAGTATCCGCTAATCGGCCGGGTCATGAAGGTTTTAAATCTCATAGCCGTTTACCGACGAAATCCTCGCGAGGATCTGAAAATCGTGTTAAATGAGGGCCATAATCGTATTCGTCAGGGATGTTCGGTGGTTATTTTCCCCCAGGCTACACGCAGTCAGGTATTTGATGAAAAAATCTTCAATACGCTCGGCGTAAAATTAGCCCGTAAGGCAGGGGTGCCGGTCGTCCCGATTGCTTTGAAAACGGATTTTCATGGCAACGGTCAATGGATAAAAGACATCGGACCGATCAATCCTGATCTTGTGCTTTATTTTAAATTTGGCAAACCCATGCCTGTTACTGGCAACGGCCACGCCGCCCAACAACGTGTGGTGGAATTTATCACTCAAAATTTACAGCAATGGGGAGCTGAGATTCGAATTAATTCCGGTTGACACGCATATTGATTTTCGTTAACGTCTCAACAATTTATGGTTAACAAAAGTATGTGATAAGATAATGAAGGGCCAGATACTAAAAATTCTTAGAAATAACGAGGGCATGGTTTCCGGACAGGCGTTGAGTGCTGAACTTGGGATATCACGGGTATCGATCTGGAAGCACATCCAGAAACTTAAAGCGCTTGGCTATGAAATTCTCGCAACCGCAAAAGGCTATCGGCTCGAAAATTCACCGGATGTGCCCTATCCATGGGAATTCCCCGACTGGAAATTCAAAATCGCCTACTATCCGGAACTGACTTCTACCATGGAGGCGGCCAAGAATTTAGCCCGAGAGAATTGTCCTCATTTTACAACGGTCGTTGCCGGTCGCCAGATCAGCGGACGTGGAAGACTGAATCGGGGATGGATTTCAGAAGAGGGCGGCCTATATTTTACGATGGTGCTCCGACCTGACATACCACCTGTCTTGAGCTTCAGAATCAGCTTTCTGGCCTCCTTGACCATGGCCGGAATATTACGTGAGATGTTTGATATAGATGCCAATGTCAAATGGCCAAATGATATCCTGATAAATGAGCACAAGGTATCGGGAATGCTCTCTGAACTGGAAGCCGAAACCGATCGGGTTGTGTTTATCAACATCGGTATTGGTCTCAATGTCAACAACAATCCTTCACCAAATGTGCCGGCTGCAACTTCCCTAAAAAAGATATTGGGCAGGGAAATTTCAAAAAAAGATATACTTGCACGGTATCTGGATGTCTTCGAACACCGATTGCGAACCACAGCATTTGATCGGGTCATAGAAGAATGGAAACAATATACGGTGACTTTAAATCGCGATGTTCATGTCGTAACAACCCATGATGTCTTTACGGGAAAAGCCGTCGATGTGGACGATACCGGTGCGCTGATTATTCGATGTGCAGATGGGTCTCTTCAGACCATACGGTACGGGGACTGTTTTCATCAAAGCCCCTTAGCACCATCTCAAATATGAATTCATCTGATCAATTGCAAATGATGGTGTATGCAGCCCTATTTGCGGCTCTCACTGCGGTCGGCGCTTTTTTGGCGATTCCGATCGGCCCTGTTCCTATTGTGCTGCAGAACATGTTTGTTTATCTGGCCGGACTGTTGCTCGGGAGTCGCTGGGGGCTTGCAAGTGTTGGTGTCTATCTTCTGGCGGGTGCCTGCGGGTTACCCGTTTTTGCTGGCGGGCTTGGCGGTATTGGTCGCCTCATCGGGCCCACAGGCGGTTATTTGATTGGTTATCTGCCAACTGTTTTTTGTATTGGTAAAATTTCTGCAAGGACCCATCCTGGAATTGTTTTCGATGTGCTGGCGATGATTTCTGGATCTATTATCCTTTATGCGTGCGGCATCACAGGGCTGAAGCTGGTAACCGGTATGACCCTGGCCAAAGCCTTTGCAGTGGGCATGTTTCCGTTTTTACTTGGAGATGCCGTAAAAATAGCTGCCGCCGCTGCCATTGCCAAGACGATGCGTCCGATAATACGCGTTAAGCCTTACACGAGCCTATCTTAAAGCGGACAATGTCGAGGACGAGCAGGAGCACGAGTACGAGCACAGCGTTATGCATTGTCGTTCCTCCTTGTGCACGGCGTCGTTCTCGTTCTCGTTTTTAACAGGCAGCACGGGATTGGAAAATGGACATCATCGAAATCAAAAATCTAAGTCACCGTTTTGAAAACGGCACCTTGGGGCTTGATTGCATTAACCTGCAGATTCCCAAAGGCACATTTGTCCTTGTTGCCGGCCCCAACGGTTCGGGTAAAACAACGCTCGTACGACATTTAAACGGCTTGCTTTTACCGACCGATGGATCGGTTAAACTAGCGGGCGCTGCGGTTCAAGACGACCTATTGCGAGCCAGACGCCTTGTGGGAATGATGTTTCAGGATGCGGACAGTCAAATTGTTGGAGAGACGGTATACGAAGATGTCGCCTTTGGACCCGAAAATTTGCGCTTAGGGCGCAAACAGATTAATGAACGGGTCTTATGTGCGCTGGATGCTGTCGGTTTGAGAGATTTTGCCGACTACCGGCCCCATTTGTTGTCGGGTGGTGAAAAACGCCGATTGGCCATTGCCGGAATTCTGGCGATGGAACCGATGGTCATTGCTTTTGATGAACCTTTTGCCAGCCTGGATTATCCGGGGGTAAAACAGGTTCTCAAACAAATCATCGCTTTGCATCAGACGGGTCATACGATTATGGTCATTACCCACGATTTGGAAAAGGTCATCGCCCATGCCGATCGTTTAATCATTATGCAAAAAGGCAAAATCGTGCGAGATGGTGTGCCTGATGAAATCCTGCGCGATGTTGAAACTTACGGGGTAAGGGCACCGTGCGCATCGCATCTGGGCCTGGAGGTTAATTCATGGCTGAACTGACGACCTTTAACTTCCAACCCGGCACGTCTCTGCTTCACAAACTGGATGTTCGCTTTAAACTCATTTTTTTGATTCTCATCAGCCTGATCAGCCTGGGGGGCGGTCTCCAGGGACTCATCATGCTCAGCGGTCTGGTGGCAGTGTTGATCGTTCATTCTCGTTTGCCGGTTAAATCCGGGTTCAAAGAGCTTCGGTTTTTTTTAATTTTACTGTTGCTGATACTGGTTGTGCGAATGTTAACGACACCCGGAACGGTGTTGATCGAGATCCCATTTGTTACGATTACCCAGCCGGGTTTAATATCCGGCCTACTTATTTGCTGGCGACTGGTGATCATCGCATTACTGGGATTTCTATTTATATTTGCAACGCCATCTTCGGAAATTAAAGCTGCCGTGGAATGGTTTCTTAAACCCGTTGGATTCGTCCCGGGAAAACGAATCGCAACCATGATGGGTTTGACCGCGCGATTTGTTCCCGTTATTTTCAACCAGGCTATAGAAACAGCCGAAGCGCAGCGGGCTCGCTGTGTCGAAAACCGGAAAAACCCTTTATACCGCTTAATACGGCTCGGTATCCCGCTTCTTCGCAGAACATTTGAACAGGCCGATAAGCTGGTCGTTGCAATGGAGGCCAGGTGCTATTCTGAAAATCGCACCGATCCAGAATTATGTGCCACACGTATCGATTGGATGGCATCTGTGGTCATGATACTCATCTGTGTTATGGCCGTCAGCATCTAAAGCGAGGCACTTAAATCTATAATTAAAGGAAATTGTTTCGACGTTTTTCACCTTTGCGATCTACATTCGAAACTCTCCCTCAATGAAGCGCTGACATCTCAACTCCTGCATTCAATAATTTCTTTCTTGCCCCATTCCCATAACCACACATTGAAAGATGCTGGATGCCCGTGAAAAATTAGGCAATATAAGCATATAATTGACACAGGGCGATCTCTATAGTAAGCCCTAAGCCGGGTAAACATGCATAAAAACGTCTCACTCGGTGTGGCCGAGATTCGTGAGACCTGGAACAGAGGGGGATATTTTTTGAAAATTATCATTGTCGGGGCAGGTGAGGTAGGATTTCATATTGCCAGCCACCTGGCCCTTGAAAACAAAGATGTGGTGGTCATCGAAAAAAATCCTGAAGCGACGCGTCGTATTTCAGATAGTCTTGACGTTCAGATTGTCATTGGATCGGGTAGCAGTCCCGTGGTCATGGAGGAAGCCGGCATTCAACAGGCTGAAATTATCCTCGCAGTAACCAATCGGGACGAAACCAATCTGGTGGCCTGCCTGGTGGCCAATATGCTG
>JASFTL010000106.1:0-10006 GCA_050053555.1 Desulfobacterales bacterium | reverse complement strand
TTTGCAAAAGAAAAATCAGCAAGATTTATTTCTCACGTGAATATCCAGTTTGTGAGGATTGTTTCAATCAAGCTAAAGCGATGGTTGAATATGACAAAGCAAAAGAAAAAGAAAGGCAATCGAGAAAAGAATTAAAATATTGGTATTGGTATGGGATAAAAGAGGTGTTTTCTTCTCTTTATTTTAGGAATATGATTGTGGGAATTATTTGTTTTGCTGTGTGTGGATTAAGTCTATATGCAATTGTTATAAATTTTGATGAAATTATACATGAATTTAGAGATTTGCCAGCAGGTGTATATATAATTGGTGGCATTCCAATTCCATTTTTTATATTATATTGGGCACTTCTATTGGTGTGTATAATATTTCTTATCTTTTTGATGATTTTTGGGATAAAAACATTTTTTTCAATGGAAAAAATTTCATTCAAAAAGTAATTTCGCATCTCTCTAGGATGAGGACTATTGCCAATAGTCTTTAGGTGGCGCCAGCGTACTAAAACCCGGGCACTACCTGCAATAGTCCTAACATGCAGTGGTGTTTTTCACTGATTGGCAAGTCACCTTCTTATGGATTATTGCATTATCAGGAATTCGCTAATTCCTAAAATTCTGATGGAATAGTGCAATTTCGACAGTACCTTAAAAGTGAACTCTTTTTGCCAACTTTATTGAGCCAGGTCAAATAAGAAATATAAATTTGAGTTTCTGGTTCAGAAACGCGTAATTTTACGCAAGGTCAAGGAAGGCGAATATTTTAACCACAGGCATACCAACTGGCAAAGGGCATAGCGTTTTTTTCAATGAAAACGCCGTACGAACACTAAGCTGCAAGGCTTTTTTATATTAGAGGGATCCTAAGTTTTTGATTTATAGGGAAAATGGGATTTTCGATTTTAAAATGAGGGATTTTTTCGCTGGGCAAGGCCGCACAAGGATTTTAGCCTGAGGCGTACATTTGAGTACGTTGAAGGCTAAAATCCGCGGAGAACGCAGCCCAGCGAAAAAAGATCCATTTAAAAACGAAAATCACCAGCCGAGAGTGAGAAAATCATGAATCGAATTGGCCGCTATTCTGCCTGCGCCCATGGCCAATATGACAGTAGCCGAACCAGTTACAATGTCGCCGCCGGCCCAGACTCCTTTTTTGGTGGTTTTGGCGGTCTTTTCATCCACATCGATGTAGCCCCATTTATTTAAGCTCAAGCCATCGGTGGATTGCGTCAGGATGGGATTGGCCCCCGTACCGACCGCTACAATCACCAGGTCGCACTCCAGTTCAAATTCTGAGCCTTCTATCGGAACCGGTCTGCGCCGCCCCGACGCGTCGGGCTCACCCAGCTCCATCTTCAAGCATTCCATCCCGATAACACGGCCTTGATCATCTCCAATAAATTTCGTTGGTGCCGCCAGAAAAAAGAACTCGACTCCTTCCTCCTCAGCGTGGTGGACCTCTGCGGCTCTTGCGGGCACCTCGGTCCTTGAACGTCGATAAACGATGCGGGAGTTCTCCGCGCCCAAACGCAAAGCGGTGCGGGCTGAGTCCATGGCCACATTTCCGGCACCAAGGGTAACTACATTTTTACCCTGAATGATAGGCGTGTCATACTTGGGAAAGAGGTAGGCTTTCATCAGATTGGAGCGCGTCAGGTATTCGTTGGCAGAATAAATGCCGATAAGATTTTTCCCGGGAACATCCAGCAGAACCGGTAGGCCGGCGCCAACCCCTATAAAAACAGCTTCATAGCCTTCCTCGAAAAGCTCATCGATCGTAATCGTTCTCCCGACCACCTGGTTGCATTCAACCTTTACCCCCAATCTTTCAAGAAAATTGACTTCCTGGGCAACAATTTCTTTCGGCAGCCGAAATTCAGGAATACCGTATACAAGCACGCCGCCCGGCTTGTGAAAGGCTTCAAACACCGTTACCTCATGACCTTTGGCAATCAGATCACCGGCAACGGTCAAGCCGGCGGGTCCGGAACCCACGACGGCCACTTTCCTCCCGGTGGGATCCGCTTTTGGAGGTAACGCACCGGTGCCGTTTTCTCTTTCCCAATCGGCTACAAACCGTTCCAGATTGCCGATGGCCACCGGCTCCCCTTTTTTGCCAACGATACACAGGCCTTCGCACTGGATTTCCTGGGGGCACACCCGCCCGCAAACTGCCGGCAGGCTGTTTTTCTGCCAGACATGTCGAATGGAATCGGTAAATTTTTCTTCTTTTATCAATTGGATAAAGCCCGGTATATCAATCTCAACGGGGCAGCCAGCCACACAGCCCGGCTTTTTGCATTGCAAACATCTTTGGGCCTCTTTAATGGCTGCTTCCGGGCTAAGGCCAAAGGGAACCTCATCAAAATTTTTTGCCCGGACCTTGGGTTCCTGCTCCGGCATCGGCTGCCGGGGAATCTTTTCTCTTTTCTCTTTTTTCGTCGCTTTTTCCGCCATATTATCCTCCACAAGCAGAATGAAACTCGAGGTGTTCAGTCCAACATATGATCAGATGCAAAATTTCGCTTATCACAAAATTTTTCCAGAAATCTACGAATCCATTATACAAAATTCTTCATAGCACTGTTTCTCATTTTCACAGTAGGCCTGTAAACGGAGCATGAGTTCGTCATAATCTACCTGATGTCCGTCAAATTCAGGTCCGTCAACACAGGCAAATTTGGTTTGACCGCCAACTGTCACCCGGCAGCCACCGCACATGCCGGTTCCATCCACCATAATGGGATTCAGGCTGACCAGGGTGGGCACATTATATTCTTTGGTCATTAAGGAAACAAATTTCATCATGGGTACCGGTCCGATAGCCACGACCTGTTGGGCCCCTCCCTTTTCCAATACTTCCTTTAGCACATCAGTGACAAATCCATGGTGCCCGTATGAGCCATCGTCGGTACAGACCCGCAGTTCATGCGATGCAGCCTTCATTCGATCTTCAAGAATCAGCAGGTCCTTGGTTCGGGCGCCGATGATGCAGGTCACGTGGTTGCCGGCCTCTTTTAACGCCCGGGTAATCGGATGCAACACAGCGATTCCGGTGCCGCCGCCCACACAGACCACATTGCCGACTTTTTCAATATGGGTCGGCTTTCCCAGGGGTCCGATCACATCCTGATAACTGTCGCCGACCTGCAGGGTCTTAAAAAGTGCGGTCGACTTGCCAACCACCTGATAGATGACGGTGATCGTTCCTTTTTCAGGATCTGTTTCAGCCATCGTCAGCGGTATGCGTTCACCGGTTTCATTGGCTTTCAGGATTACGAACTGCCCGGGCTTGGCCTTGCGGGCAATCATCGGCGCATCAATATCATTGAGGACCACGGTTCCATCAGACATCTCTTCTCGACCAACAATTTTAAACATTCTAAACCTCCCGGCCTTAATTTCGCCGGCGTGATCGTCTGCCGACGTTTTGGCTGTTTTCAGCCCAAGAGAGCTATTTTGTCAAAAACAGCGCTTGAAATCAAGGTAAAATCTTGATGATTTTATATATCATTGATATAGCTCGACGACTACAAATTTAAGTTTTTATTCAAATCTAACCGGAACCCATATCAAAAAAGATGAAATTATTCGACAGCCACTGTCATCTGGATGATAAGGCTTATCGGAAAGATTGTGCCCGAGTGATTGAGCGCGCTTTTCAGAGCGGTGTCAAGAGAATGATGACGGTGGGCGTCAACCTAAAAACAGCCTTAAGGGCGGTGTCGCTGGCAGAAACCCATCCGGAGCTATATGCCGCGATAGGATTTCATCCGCACGATGCCAAACAATGCCATCCGGCCGCACTTGACGGTATGAAAAAGCTGGCTGAAAACCCTAAAGTCAGGTCATGGGGGGAAATTGGACTGGATTATAACCGCATGTATTCTCCCCGCAAAGATCAGGAAAGGTGGTTTATTCAGCAACTGGAAATTGCAGGTGAACTCGATTTTCCCATGATTTTCCATGAGCGCGACAGCAACGGTCGCTTTCTGGATATCCTTAAAGCCCATTTACAAAAAGAACAGACCGGTGTCATCCATTGCTTCAGCGGCAATTCCGATGAACTGCATCAGTATCTCGGTATGGGCCTTTATATCGGAATTACCGGCATCCTGACCCTCAAAAGCCGGGGGACCCACTTGCGGCAAATGGTTCCACAGATACCATCAGATCGCCTCGTGGTGGAAACCGACGCCCCTTACCTGACACCAGCCCCTGAAAAAAAACACACCCGGCGCAACGAACCCGCCTTTGTCAAATCGGTCCTGCTGAAGCTGGCCGAAGTCCGCAGGGAAGACCCCGATCAGCTGGCACAGATCATCTGGGACAATACATGCAGGTTGTATAACCTGGATCCTTAATTCTGGTCATTGGTTGCTGGCGGATGGTTTCTTGCTTCTGGCTGCTTGCTGCTGGCTGCTAGCTGCTGACCAGTAATCTCTATGGTTTCAGGTGTCAGTGTTCAGGTGTCAGCCTTTTGGACCGGAGGGTCTGCCCGACCTTAAGGACTACCGACTGGAAGCAATTTCAGAAAGATTCCTAGTCTCAGCAGGACATGTCTTGCCCTAACACCTGACACCCGAAACCTGACACCTTATTTTGACATGAGATGAGTGACGGCCTGTTCGAGCCCGTCGATGGTCAGCTCAAACATGGGAAATATATCGCGCATAAGGGAAATGGTGCGGGTATAGTCCCACATGGAAGCCGATACCGGGTTTAACCAGACCGAATGGGGGAATGTTTGCGCGAGCAATTTGAGGCACTCGATGCTGGGCAGGCCACTGCGATCCTCAAGATGAATGGAACCATCGGTGGCCATAAGTTCATAGGGCGCCATGCTGGCATCGCCCACAATAATCAATCGGGTTTCAGAATCAAGACGCGCAAATTGGTCTATGGGTTGCGGGTTTTTATAGCGGGCCGCATCTTTCCATAGCGTGCTGTAAATCGTGTTGTGAAAGAAATAGGTTTGAACATCTTTAAATTGAGCGCGGGCGTAATCGAACAGGGTTTGTACCAACGGTACATAAGGATCCATAGACCAGCCGCCGTTATCAATGGCCAGAATCACTTTCAAGCGATCTTTCATAGAGCGATCAAACACGATTTCGATCTCACCGCCGTGTTTCATTGTTTGATAGATGGTTTCATCGACATTGACCTGATCTTTGGGACCGAACGGAACCAGGTTGCGCAACCGCTTTAAGGCTTCACCCATCAGGGCGCTGGTCAACGGCCCGCTCAGGGAATAATCTTTATACCTTCGATCCATGGCCACCTTCACGGCCGAACGGTTGCGGGAGATGCCTCCCACGCGCATGCCGCCGGGATGGTAACCTGAGTGACCCACCGGCGAATAGCCACCGGTGCCGATCCACTTGCCCCCTCCGTGATGGGCTTCGGTCTGTTCCTTGAGGCGCTCCTTAAAATATTCGATCAACTCCTCTGGAGTCAGTTTCATCAGAGCAGATTCATCCATGCCCAATATTTCGGCCAGTCCCTCGGGATTCTGCAACCAGGCCTCCAGCATCAGCCGTGCCACCTCATCAAGCTCAATCCCCTCCAAGTCCGGCATATCGGCTCCCTGAAAGGTGTGGGCAAAGACCTGATCATAGATATCGAAATACCGTTCACTTTTAATAAGGATGGCGCGCGCAGCCGTATAAAAGTCCTCTAACGAATTTACCAGCCCGCTACCCAGCGCTTTGTGAAGGGTTAAAAAAGACGTAGGGCTCACCGGTATGCCGACATCTTTTAATTTGTAAAAAAAATCAACGAACATTTTTTTAAGTGAGCTAAAGGTAAAAGTGATCTAAAGTGACTAAAGTTGATAAATTCTGGCATTTTAATAAAAGATGGAGCGCAGCGACACCAAAACCCTGGCCCTGACCTTGATTACGGATTTAACGTTTACTCGAAATCCTGCACTGTTAACTGAAATAATCACGCGACAGTATTTTATAGCGCGAGGGCGGGCTTTAGGCATTTTAGCTCAATTTAGGCATTTTAGGCACTAACAAACAACACCAACATCTCGATCTTTCGATTCACCTTTTACCAGCTAGATAGATCCTCTCCTGTTGACAATAATTTGAGCCTTATGCAGGTCCTGGCTTTTCTTAAACAACACACCCAGATAGGGCAAATCGCCCTTGGCCAGTTGTTCAGGTTTAAAATCCGGGTCGGCCTGCAGCGCCCGAATCCAGTTGATCAACTCCCGGGTGGCCGGTCGCTTTTCAATATCGCCGAAATCCCGCACGGCATAAAAAGCCGTAATTGCATTTTCCAATAGATCGGAATCGATTTTCGGAAAATGCACCGTAATAATTTTGCGCATCATCTCGGGTTCCGGAAAGGCAATATGATGAAAATTGCAGCGTCCTAAAAACGGATCGGAAAGGTCTTTTTTTGCATTTGAGGTGATGACGATAACCGGACGGTATGTTGCTTTGACGGTTTTGTCAATTTCAATGATGTCAAATTCCATCTGATCGAGCACATCCAGCATGTCATCCTGAAAATCCGTATCGGCTTTGTCGATCTCATCGATCAGCAGAACCGTTCGCAAATCCGAAGTAAAGGCGTGCCCGATCTTCCCCATCCGGATATAGTCTTCTATTTTGCTGACATCACGGGTTGAATCCCCAAAGCGGCTGTCGTTGAGTCGCGTCAGCGTATCGTACTGGTACAAGGCCTCAACAAGCTTCATGCTCGACTTCACATTAAGCACTATCAAGGGCATCTTTAAGCTTTCAGCAATCGCATGGGCCAGCATGGTTTTACCGGTACCGGGCTCCCCTTTCAACAGCAGCGGCATTTCCAAAGCCATGGATATGTTTACGATCTTAGCCAGTTCGTCATCGAGGACATAACGTGTCGCACCTGTAAAAGTTTTATTCGTCTTTTCAGCCATTCGCTACCTCGCTTTATTGAATTTATTTAATTAGCCACGGATACACATCAACCCGAATAGGTGTCAGGTTTCAGTGTTCAGGTGCCAGGATTACGAACCGGATGCTGTTGACAATTATCAGAAACCAAGGTCTTCTTTTTTCTGACACCCGAAACCTGACACCTAAAACCTACTGGGTACTGAAACCGTTAACGGGCTCTTGCCTACACTTTCTGCCGTATCTGCGCCGATATTCCCTGGGTCAATTTTAGTACCTTGATGGCCAGCTCGGCGCGTAGCGATCCGGCACCGCAACTCGGTGTGATTAAAGATTGAGATACCAGTTGATCTGATTGCACGCCAAGCTTTTCAATCTGACCGGCTTTTTCTCTCCACTGGTCGACCAAAGACTCCGTGGTTTCGTTTTCGAGCTCATCAGCCTTCAGGGTCGGCACCATTCCCCAGGCAATAAATTTACCTGCATCCAGAAATTCTCTGATTTTGGCTGAGTAAAGCATAAACCGATCAAAATATGAATAGGCGTCGAAGCTGACAATATCTGCAGATGAGTCCAGGATCAACGACCAATCCGTATTGGCACAAACATGCACTCCGGCCATACCGCCTTCGGTATGCACGCCTGAAATGACTTCTTCAAGATTTTGGGCAATCTCATCGCGCGAAATAGTGATAAATTCAGAAGATCCAAAACCAGCCAGGGCGGGCTCATCGATGAAAATAATGACCGGACAACCAAATTGGCTTAACTCGCGGGCTTGCCAGCGCGCCTTTAGCGCCAGCAGTTTTACAGCCGCGTCTTTAATTTGTTCATCGTAAATAATGGCCTTTTTGCTCTGATCCGAAATTCCCGTACAGAATGTGAACGGTCCGGTGATTTGGCCCTTGACCGCAACCGGTGGAGCAGATAAGCGTTTTAAACTCTCGATGAAAATAAAAAATCCCTTGGCCGTGTCTTCTTCCAAAACAAATCTTGAATCGGATAGATCGGAATTTCCTTCTACCACTGCCAGATATTCTTCATAGAACTGAATGAGATCACTATCAAAATCATCTCCGACCGTATCAATGTACAGGCTGTCTTCCGCCGAGCAAAGTCCCGGCAGACCTGGCATGAATTGGGCGACCATTCCTTCTGCTTTATGGGCTGGAAGCTGGGTCCACAAAGGGATTTCGGGTGTATATTCCAAGACAAGCTTCAAGGCTTCCCGGTGTTCCGCTAATGGCAAACTGCCAATAAAAACAGGACGCCCATCTGGCCGGAATGGGTCGAACATGGTTCAAGCTCCTTTGCGACGCCCGCTGCTGCGACCGTGATGTAAATCTAACCTATTTATCGAATTTTAAACTTTTTAGTTTATCACGCGCATTTATATTTGACAAGATTTAGATACGAACGACCTGCCGGTTGCGAGCTGAGCACAACTGATGACCATCAGGATATCAGATTGCAACAATTCGAGTATTGAAGCCATATAATTGAAAAGATTGACACAAAAATAGGCCGGTGTTATAGTCGAACTCCCGTTTGGAATATGCACGACTTGATACTCATAAATAGCCCACATCATTTCGTGAAATCCAGAGGTTTCCTGTGGCGGATATAATATCCATCGATAAAAAGCTTGATCTGGCTAAAGATAAAAAAGCCGCGTTAATTCGCAGGCGCAAGGTATTGGCCGTACAAAAGGTATTTCAGTGTACCCATTGCGCCTTGAAATGTGAAAAGTGCGGCACCCAAATTGAACGCGATCGAGAATTCGGCGCAAAGCACCGCCGAAATCTTAGGGTCCCATATAACTTCTGCCAGGCGTGCTCGGAAGAATACATAGAGTACATTGAGCGTCTTAAAGGCAAAGAAAATCCAGATTGCTACTGGCACAATCAGGCCTGGATTGATGCGTGGACAAAATGGATTGAATACCAGAGCAGTGTTGATAGCTATATAAAATCAAAAGAGTTTAAGAAGCTGCTGGATGAGCTGAAACAAAGCAAGCTTGAGTAAATAGGAGGGATTATGTTTGGAATTGGAATGCCAGAACTGATTATCATATTGGTAATCATTCTGATTATATTTGGTGCCGGAAAACTGCCTGAAATCGGAGCGGGAATGGGGAAAGCCATCCGAAATTTCAGGGGCGAGGACGAGAAAGAAGAAAAAAAAGAGCCCGATAAAATTGAAGATGAAAAGGAATCCTGATTCGACACAGGATTAAGTTAAGATCACGCTATAGAAAACATTGGCAATCGCCGGGCAGCTAAAAATCAGATCAAACTGCCCGGTTTTATATTCACCGCCGTGACGCTTCCGGTAATTACAGAAGACCCCCTAAGTTGACCCAGCCAACCAACCTCAAGTCCTAAAGACCTATCGAGCAATCTTTCAGCGGGTCAGGCAAAAGAAAGAAATGAAGGCCCTAAAACGGAATGTCATCATCCTCGGGAGCCTGTATCGGAGAGCTCTCAAAATCAGAAGCCGATGCGCCATTTGGTGCTCTGGCCCCGGTCCCGGCATCCCGCCCGCCAAGGAATTGAACATCATTCGCAACGATTTCAGTCGTATACCTTTTGTTGCCATCCCGATCCTCCCACGAACGGGTCTGGATCCGCCCCTCAATATAAACCTGCCGGCCTTTTGAAAGGTACTCCCCACAAATCTCACCCAGTCTGCTCCATGCGACAATTCGGTGCCACTCGGTTCGTTCCTTTTTTTCACCCGTATCCTTATCTTTCCACTCCTCGGAGGTTGCAATGTTAAAATTTGCAACCGCCACCCCGCTGGGAGTGTAACGAACCTCAGGATCACTTCCCAGCCGACCGATTAAAATCGCCTTGTTAATGCCTGACATTTTTGCCTCCCCCTGTTGAGATTATAGTAAATGATCTTTAGTACAAAAAAGGCAATTCAATGTCAATCCAACCTTTACTTTCATTTCTGAAGAGCGCTCTTTCGCCTATCTCTTCATTCTTGTTTAACCGCAGACCCGCGCAGACGGCCGCAGACCTTTTGTCCGGGCGACCGCGCCCGCCTCGCCTGAGCGGCCCACGCCCGCCATGCAAGCAAGGCGAGGCGGGCGGGTCGCGATGGCGGGCA
>JASFTL010000105.1:0-10024 GCA_050053555.1 Desulfobacterales bacterium | reverse complement strand
AAGTAATCGATGCGCCATCCAATGTTGCGATCCCTGGCTTTAAACCGGTAGGTCCACCACGAGTATTTTACGGTATCCGGGAAAAAATGTCTAAACGTATCTACATATCCGTTCTGGACAATCCGATCCAGCCAGTCGCGCTCGATTCTTAAAAAACCGGATGTGTTTTCATTGGCTTTTGGATTTTTCAGATCGATCTCGTTGTGAGCGGTATTATAGTCACCGGTGATGATAAGACTGCGTCCCTGTTTTTTATAGGATTCGGTATATTTGAAAAATGTTTCGTAAAAATCAAGCTTGTACTGAAGCCTTTCATCGCTCATCTGACCGTTTGGAAAGTATACATTAAAAAAGATAAAATCATCAAAGTCCAGTTCGATCATGCGGCCTTCCTGATCAAATCTAGCAATACCGAGCGTGGTGTTAAAGCGTACAGGTTTGATACGCGAATATGTGCCGACGCCGCTGTAACCTTTTTTAACCTTGGCGTGAGACCAGCAGGACTCATAACCTTCAATATTCTTCATTTCATCGGTCAGTTGATTTTCTTGAATCTTGGTCTCCTGAATAGAGAAAATGTCTGCCTCCATCAGATGAAACGATGCAAAAAAATCCTTTTTAATGACTGCCCGCAGGCCGTTTACGTTCCAGGACACCAATTTGATCTTTTTTTTAGACATGTTTAAATTCTATTCCAACCGTAATTAAATTTGTAAAAGTAATTTTTACACTTTTAACGTAAAACTTTTTTCATCACGAAAACACGAAAATTAGAAAGCACGAAATTTTTTTTCTTTCGCGTTTTGATCCTTTCGTGCTTTCGTGATTAATTTTTTATGCTTTAAATAACGGATCGTTATCTCATTCATCCAGCAAGGCTCGGATCTTCACAAGAATTTCGCCTTGCGCAGCCCCTTCCAGGGTCTCTTTAATTGAGCGCAGGCACTCGCGAATGATCGCGGTTTTGGGCCGTGATGAGCCCAGCTGAGCATCAATGCTTTTTAAATCCGCCAATAGTTCCGAAAGACCGTCAAAATGCAGACCCAGGTTGCCGGCCTGGCTTTTAAGTTCCCCGGTGGTCTGTTCCACCGCCCGGCAGCTGATGGAATCCATAACCGGTTGATCGGTAAGCTTGCCGTGTAATTCGTCTGCCAGAGGCGTTCTGCCCACCAGGCGTTTAACCTCATTGGCACCGTGGGTACTGATACCAATCCCTCCGGACAGGGTTCGAATTTCCACCAGCTGCAATCCAATAAGGTTTTCAGCCACACGGGAGCTGGTATCGCGGTCCATGCCTAACCCCTCGCCGACATCATACATGGAAACCTGGGCGGATGAATCCCCGCTGGTCAGCTCAAACAGTTGTATCAAAAACTGCTGGCCACTTTCATATAGTTCGCTGCCGCTCATCGTAATCCTTCCATTTAATTGTTCACCGCAGAAACGCCAAAATGTCATTCAGCAACGACTTCTTGTATAGCCGATTTGATGTCCGGGTACTGAAATTCAAAACCGTGGCTCAGAAGCTTATCGGGAATCGTGTGCTGACTGTCGAGCAGGACGTTGCCGAATTCACCAAGCAGCAAGCGGATCATAAACGCCGGGGCCGGCATGATTGCCGGCCGGCCCAGTACGTCACCCAGCGTGTTTGCCAGCTCGCGATTTCTTACCGCATGGGGTGCACAAAAGTTAAGCGGTCCGCTGACCTTGGGATGTTCAAAAATAAAAAGTACCGCAGCCATCAAATCGGTCAGATGCATCCACGGAAACCACTGAGTACCGCTGCCGATAGGGCCGCCCACAAAAGATTTAAAAGCCGGAATCATCTTGGCCAAGGCCCCACCGCCTTTTCCCAGAATAACACCAAATCGCATCAGCGCCACCCGGATACCCTTATCGGTTCCTTTGAGCGCTTCGGCTTCCCAGGCCACCGAAAGCGATGCTAGAAAATCATCTCCAGGCTTTTCGTCTTCTTTTAAATGGACATCACCTCTGTTGCCGTAATATCCGGCGCCGGATGCACTGCAAAGCGTAACCGATTCACCGGTCGGTAATCCATCCACCACATTTCGAGTAGTCAATATTCGACTGTCATAAATCTCTTTCTTATAGCTCTCGTTCCAGCGCTTAAAAATTGATTTCCCGGCCAGATTAGCCACAGCGTCCACATCCCCCAGCGCCTCTTGCCAGTTTCCCGGTCGGGTAGTATCCGCTGAAATATATTGGTATCTGTCGGAGGTTATCCGATTTTGAGTTGCAGCCCGCCCCACCGCAATAACGGAGTGTCCTTTATCTAAAAGATAATCCGATAGGTTTGTGCCGACAAATCCAAGTCCACCCGTGATTAGAATCTTCATGGGTCCCTCCTGTGATGCGATTAAAAAGTATACACAAACAAAAGAAAAGCGGGCGTTTTTGCCCGCTGATGAATGATGATGAAGAATGAGCGCGTTTTGCCTGACACCTCTGCACCGGTTTTTATTTGTTTGGCAACTGTGGATTAGCAGCAGGATCCGAATTTTCTGAACATTGCGGGCACATACCGATAAATTCCAGCCGATGCCCGATGATGTCAAAATTGGTCGAATTGACCCCTTGCAGATCAACCTTTAAATCAGGTGCCGTTGGCACGTCGGCAATCCGATCGCAGCGAACACAGCGGATATGACAATGTTCAGACGGGTCGCCATCGAAACGTTTCAAGGACCAGCCGGGTTCGAGCTTTTGAATATCACCGGATTCAGAAAGTATCTCCAGGTTGCGGTAAACCGTTCCCAAGCTGATACGCGGCAGCCGTTTGCGAACCAACTCATAAACCTCATCCGCACTGGGGTGGGTGTTCACCTTGCGCAGTTCTTCCAGAATTACCTTGCGCTGACGCGTCATCCGAAGGTTTGGACGCTTTTGCAAACTGTTTATGCCTCCAGCTGAAGATTATCCTCTTTCTTGGAGAGGCTCAAATTCACAGACATCCGGACCGCAATAATCGCCAATATATTCGGATTCTGGTCGGTACAGCATCGGCTTGGGCGCGGCACCAGCAAAATATTCTTCAATCACATGGGCAGTCCAGCCGGATATTCTTGAAATCGCAAATACCGGTGTGAACAGGTCTATCGGAATTCCCATGGCATAATAAAGGGAAGCGCTATAAAAATCAACATTTACATAAATATCTTTGCCCTTGCGCTTTTTAAATTCTGCTTTTCCTGTTTTTTCTAACAGTTGTGACATTTCATACCAGCGGGTATCCCCAATGCGCTCTCCCATCCGCTTGGACATCGGCGCCAGAATATGGGCGCGGGGATCATCGGTGTCATACACCGCATGCCCGAGTCCGAAAATTTTGTGGCCGGCATCAAATTGCTGATTCACATAGGCTTCAACTTTATCTACCGAACCGATCTCGGACAACATCTCCATGACGCGCATATTGGCACCCCCGTGAAGCTCTCCCGACAGAGACCCCACCGCTGCACCGATGGCGGCATACATGTGCGCGCGGGTTGAAGCGACCTCACGGGCGGCAAACGTGGACGCATTAAAGGAATGTTCGGCATGCAGCACCAGGCAAGTATCCATAAAGCGGCCCTCTTCTTCATCCGGTTCTTCACCTTTAAGCATATAGAGGAAATTGGCTGCATGATCCAGATTGGGCGATGGTTTTAGCGGTTCTTTAGCGTTACGGATGCGATCCCAGGCGGCGAGAATCGTGGGAAACTTGGCAATTAGCCGTATGGCCATTCGAATGGCTGCTTCCTGTGATTGATCGGTGACATCAGAATCATGATTGGCCAGCAAAGCAACGCCGGCCTGCAATATATCCATAACCAGCGCGTCTTTCGGCCGGGTTTTTAAGGCAGCAATCATCTCCGACGGTATATCTCTTTCTGCTGCCAGTCGGCCTTTAAAGGCTTTCAATTCGGCTGCGTTCGGCAATTTTTCAAAAAGAAGCAAATAAGCAACTTCTTCAAACGACGTCGTATTTGCCAAATCCTGAATGAGATAACCCCTGTAGATTAATTTCCCCGCGGCGCCCTGGACGTCGCTAATACGTGTGTCGGCGATGACCACGCCGCGCAATCCTGTGTTTAAAATTGGTCTGCATTCTTCTTCCATAACTCACCTCATCTTCTTACCCCACTAGGGTACAAAAAAAGCAAATCGGTTTTATTTGAGCTGTTTATCATTCCTGTTTAAAAATGGAATTTGAATGCAGAAATGTCAAGAGGGAAATGCTAGGCAATAAAAGTAATTGCAGATTATTGGTTGAATCGGTCTCGTGCGCCTGCGGCGGACCGACCGATTCACCGGGTTCGGTTTATCAATAGGGCATTTTTTCCGGGGGGCGGCGTTCGGGTACATATTTGTGCGGGATTTTGCCCTCGTTCCATTCTTTGGAAACATACAGGTTGCAGTAGCAACTGCCGAACTCTTCGATATCTGGAACACTGTAAACACAAGGGCAAAAGATATCTCGATCCAATTCCTTGTCGCCCGAAAGCAAGCGGCAGGGACAGCCCATATAGCCGTAATTCTCCCTGTTGGCGATCAACGCCTCCAGAAGTTCAAAGGTCCGCTCTTTATCTTTATTGAAATAATAGCCTTTGGCTTCTTGGACTTTTTTCATGCGATCATATAGTTCTTGTGGTGTCATTCCATTCCCAGAGCCTCCTTTATTTCTTTTTCTTTATAACCGACAACAACTGTTTCTCCAATGATAATCGTCGGAAACGAGCAACGCGGATTGAATTTTTTGACATCTTCAATGATGGCTTTGCGCTCATCGCCCTCGAGCTTATCCACGTCAACAAATTCATATTTAATGGTACACTCACCTAATAATTTCTTAGTGGCTTTACAGTGACTGCAGGTGCTCAACGAGTACATTTTAACTTTCGGTTGGGACATCGGCACATCCTTTCATGATGTTGGGTTTAACGGTCATCGTATATTCGGAATATGTCACCAGGCAGAAAAAACGATTCGCTCGTGAAGTGTCAAGCGTCAGATAGCTGGCGTATGTCGAAATTTTCAGAATTAAGCAAAATAGTATAAAATTCAAATTATTTCAATTGGAAAATGAAAATATCTAATCGCTTACAATATTTGGCATTTGGCGATCAACAGGCGTTTATTCGCCGAAGCCTCTGATCATTTCCAACTGACATTTGAATCAAATTCTATACCACAAAACGAGGGATTTAAAAAAAAATATACAAAATAATTTAGAGTGCTTAGGAGGATATGAAATTGTCCGCCCTGGCACCGATCCCCAATTTGAGACGACGTGAGACAACTGGGGATCCTTCGCTGGAGCGCCCGATCAAAACGTGCAAAACGGACGGTCATCAATTCAAGTAAAATACCTGCGAATATCTATGGAAAGCCTAAATACAACCTGTTACGTCACCTGATAACAAGATCAATGGTTTAGAATCGATGTCAGAATAAAACAGGCGTACGCTAATCCATGTTGTATCGTCTCATACTGCTGATGAGACACACCTGTATCATAAGACAAAAAAGATGGCGTTTCCGGATCTGCAAGCCCGCAATTCTGAACGCTAAGAAAGCGCATCTACCGAATATTTTTTTGACGATTCCAGTATCTTACGTCATTAAAAATATTATGATAACCATTTGAGGTATGATATAAAACCATTGGCATAAAATTTGCCTTTAATTTGCCATTAAATAGTTGAAAATTTGAAAAATTTTGATTTTCGAAGGATCTTGACAAAAAAATAAATTTATCTTATTAAGAATGGTTACCAATTAAGCATACCCTGTAAGCGTTCCTATGAATTTTCATGATCTTCACTTAATGAAAATCAATCCCATTTAACCTAAATCGATCGTTCCACGAAGGGAGGAATTATATGGAAGACGAAAAAAAGGTGGTTCCCAAAAAGAAGCAGCTTGATCCCAGGGAACTCACCACTTGTGAGGCCACCGCGATGATGCTTGCAAAGGCCCGAAATGACGGCGTCGAGCTTGCATTTGATAGAGCAACCAACATGAAAGCTTGCCCCATCGGGGCCGATTCGGCCTGTTGTAAGCACTGTTTCATGGGTCCCTGCCGGCTGAATTCCAAAGACCCGTATTCAAAAGTCGGGGTTTGCGGGGCCACCATCGACACCATAATGTCGCGCAACTTTGCGCGGGCGGTCGCTGCAGGCACCTCGGCCCACACCGACCATGGGATGGCCATGCTGGATTTATTTCGAGAGGTTCTCGAGGGCCACATCAAAGACTATAAGATCAAAAACGTCCAAAAATTGGAATACGTGGCACAGGAAATGGGTATCGAGACCGAAGGCCGCGAAGTCAATGATATCGCCATGGATTTGTATAAAGAGCTGGAAAGGACCTATACCCAGGTAGATGGCGAGATTCCTTTCGCCAAACGGGTACCGGAAAAGACGCTGGAAACCTGGCGCAAGGAAGGAATCGTGCCCCGCGGTGCCATGCGCGAAATCATGGAGCTCATGCATCGTTCCGCCATGGGTGTCGACCAGCACTACGCCAACATCACCAAGCAGTGCAGCCGCACGGCACTGGCCGATGGCTGGGGCGGGTCCATGGTGGCCACCGAGATTTCCGATATTTTATTCGGCACCCCGGCTCCGGTGGCGATTGAAACCAACATGGGCGTCCTGAAAGAAGACGAGGTCAATATTATCATTCACGGCCATGAGCCCAATCTGTTTGAATCCATGGTCGAATCGGTAGCCGAACCGACCCTTGTTCAGGCCGCCAAGGATGCCGGTGCCAAAGGAATCAATCTCGTCGGCATGTGCTGTTCGGGACTGGAAATGTTTGTGCGCCATGGAACACCGCATGCCGGCAACTTCATGTCCACCGAGACCATCCTGGTTACCGGAGCGGTGGATGCGATGGTGGTCGATGTGCAGTGTATCAAACAGGCGCTGGCCAAAGTGGCGGAATGCTATAACACCCAGCTGATCACCACCAACCCGCGTGCTCGAATTGAAGGCGCCGAGCATATCGAATTTCACGAAGACAAACCCAAAGATTGCACCGATGAAATTGTGATCCAGGCAATCGGCCGCTTTAAGAATCGGGGCGTGGAAGTGGACATTCCAAATATTGTCAACAGCGGCGTGCACGGCTTTTCCCATGAGTACATCAACTACATGCTCGGCGGAACCTTCCGGGCATCATACACACCGCTCAACGACAATATCATCAACGGCCGCATCCGCGGTGTTGCCGGCGTGGTCGGATGTAACAATGCCCGCATGAAGCAGGATCACGTCCATGTCGAATTGGTTAAAGAGCTGATCAAAAACGACGTGCTGGTGGTACAGACCGGATGCTCGCAAATTGCGCTGGCCAAAGCCGGTCTGACAACGCCTGAAGCCGCCCATCTGGCCGGTCCCGGCCTTAAAGAAGTCTGCGAAACCGTGGGCATGCCGCCGGTGCTGGGCTGCGGTGCCTGTGTGGACAACAGCCGCATTCTGATTGCCTGCGCCGAAATGGTTAAAACCGGCGGCCTGGGCGAAAGCATCGCCGATCTGCCGGTGGCCGGATGCGCACCCGAATATATGAGCGAAAAGGCGATCACGATCGGGCAATACTTTGTGGCCTCCGGTGTGTTTACGGTCTTCGGCGTGACCTTCCCCATCATTGAAGGCACTAAATTCCACAAGCACCTGTTTGAAGAGCTTGAGGAGTTGGGCATGGGCAAGTGGGGATTCGCAACCGATCCCCATGAAATCGCCCAGCTGATGATTGCCCATATCGATAAGAAGCGCCAGGCGCTGGGCATCGACAAAGCCCGCGAACGCGTGCTGATGGATATGGCCGATCGCCGCGCAATGGATGCGGCTTAAACCAACCTGCCGTTTTTCATAAAGAAATGGGGTCCCAACCCGGGCCCCGTTTTTTTATGCTAAAATGAATACATTTGTTAGTGTAATCCAAAAATTTTAACGGCTTTTAAAATTATGTATTAGCCGGAACCTGCAATTTGGCCAAAGTGTGGGTTGCGTATGGCTAATATACAATCTCAGGAAATAGCTTAGATTGTTGTATTTCACTGCTGTGGCACAGGTTACTGCTGGTATTGTTGATATAATCAATTATCCTGAAGGTTGAGTATAGGATAATTTATTATTGAACACCAAGGCTCAGAAAATCCGATATCACAGGCCATTTTTGAGGACTTAATTTCCTGATTTGTTGGGAAAGCCCGACTAGCATATATTGTGGTTAGCTCGATTTCCATTGCTTTCCAGATAATATCAGAATCTTGGAATCGGAACTTTTTCACAGATCCTTTTATGTCAATAAACTCGACAACTGTTTTATTTTAAATCATTGCTGAAAGCCTGCCGCTCGTCTGAGAAGCATTACGTCCAAAACTATAAGAATCACTACTGCTATGATAGCAGTGGCTACAATAGGAATTTGGAAGCTCTTAAAACTTTCTATTCGTCCGCTATCCGCTAACGCATCTGTCACCCCCTTCATTCCCATAAAATTGTGAAAGAGAATCGTACCATAAATGCTCCGCGTTAAAAAATAGAATACGCCAGTGAAAAGGCCCACAATTGAAAGCATCATTACCATTTTGAATGAATTAAACGGTGGGCTGTGACCGAAATGGTACAGGCCGAAAAGGAAGGATGAAATGATTACAGCTAGAAACATATAAATTGGATTTTTGCCCAAATTCGCTATTGACCCACCAACCAAGACCCAACAAACAACCACTTCGGCTATAGAAACTACGAGCACCTGGGAATAAGCGTTTAATATCAGGATAGGATGTCTTGAAGAAAACGATTGTGCAAAAAAGAAAACCAATCCAAGAACCAACCCCAACGCAATTCCTAAAATTAGTCGCTTAGGTCCTATCAATCCGAATAAACTGGGATTGGAAACGCCCGTGTGCAGGAGTAAAAATCTAATCAGAATAATCGAACCAACTGTTCCGATAAGAACATTTACAACAATCGCATAAATAAAACGATTTAATACTGCTTCGGGACGCTGCAAAGTCAATAACCGTCCTTCTAATAAATAAGTAGCAAGAGTCCATATTAAAAAGACAGCAAATGAAGTAATAACAGCAATTGATTTTTCAGAGAGCGGCATAGAAATATTCCTATATTGTTTTTGTCGCGGGGTCGAATCAAAAATACTTGCATAGGCAGAAAGTATTTTCTGTCAGTTTCATTTTTACCTATATTTTTGGTATGTTTAACAATAGCCGATTTGACCGAGAGACGTCAAATCATATCCCCCAATCATAACCAAAGGAGGCCCGTCATGAAGATTTCCCAGTGCGTCACACACTTTTTCAATTACCAACGGATGAACGTGAAAAAAAAATACGTTGCGCAATTATGAATTCATCTTGGATAATTTCCAAAATCACTTCGGAGACATAGAGCTTTCAACCGTCACGTCTGAGGACATTCTGGCTTTTATGTCCACGGTTTCGGACGGCACCAAACAAAACACCAAGAAACTCCGGTTCACCCTCTTGTCGGCCTTTTTCAATTTTGTCAAAAACTCCCTTGATCCTGACTGCCAGAATCCTTGTGACAATCCGGCCTTGCGCAAACTGTTCAGAGCCGGCAAGCCCGCACAGTTAAAGATCCTTGAAAAGGATGTCGTCGATGAGATCATTTTTAGAACCCCAAACCAGCGAAACCGGCTGATGCTTGAACTCATGGCCCGGAGCGGTATGCGGGTTGGGGAGGTCCTGAAACTTACACTCATGGATGTCGAAGACCGTAAAGCCATCATTCGAGACCCGAAGAGCGGAAAAGAGGCAGAGGCGGTATTTCTGCCACAAAAGGTCGCCGACCGGCTCAGAAGGTATATCCGGGAAAACAAAATCCAGCCGGATGCCCGGGTTTTCCCTATTACCTATGCGGCTGCCAGATTAATCGTTAAAAAAGCGGGGGAGATTGTTGGTGTACATGTCAAACCTCACGATCTGAGAAGGCACGCTGCCACCTATGCATCTCGTTCCGGAACACCTCTT
>JASFTL010000104.1:0-10025 GCA_050053555.1 Desulfobacterales bacterium | reverse complement strand
AAAACCGGGAAAGCTTTCAGGGATTTATTGACGAATTGACAGCCGCAGAAGCTGAAGTCGATCGCGAGCTGATGGCAAAATTGGGTGAAACCGAGAAATTACAGGCCAAAATACTAGCGGAGCAAACGCAGCTTAAGGAGCGGCGGCAAAAAATAATAGAAGAGGTTTTTTAGAAATGACAGTGCCGAGGACGAGGACGACGACGAGTAGGCGTACGAAACTGAGGAAGCGTGTCTGACCTCGTAATCGTCCTCGTACTCATCCTCGTCATCGGTATTTAACAACCATCGGTTCATAGTGAGTCTTTCACTCACAGTGCCGCGGATCCACCGGGAGGAAGATTGGCTGAGGATTATTACCATAAGTTTAAAATCATATTTGAAAGAGAACGTTCGATGGCAAAGGGGCTGGCGGTTTCGCTGATCAGATTCAAAACGCTGACGGTATGGGAAATTATGATCCCGGTCATCTTTATCCTGAATTACGTGAAGCTGAAGCAATCCAGAGAGATTTTTATCCAGAACCAGATATTTACCAAGAAAATGGCGCTGGACGCTGCTCTGGATATGAAAAAAAAAGGAGCGTCTAAAGATACAATTATGATGCAAATCAAGGCAAAAACAAAGGAACTGTTGACCTCGGTTCCCGGTGGTATTTATTCGGATGATATTCGTCGGCAGCAGCTAAAAGAAATTGAACTGCTCGTTGATCATTATACCAAGCTGTTAAATGCGGAAGGCCAGGATTATGCTTCGTTAGTTACCAGCGCTTATCAATCTGCAAGGGAATATAATTCATTTTTCAGACAGCTCAAATCGGCAGAAAAAGAGGTCATGAGCGCCGCGCAGCGAACCCTGGGGAGCCAGACCGATATGGCTGCCGCCCAAAAAATCGAATCTCTCACGGATCGAATGCGAGCGGCAGAAATGAATAAGATATTTTCATCAGACTTCCAGCCTCAAGATGCTGAGTAGCGACGAACAAAATCGGATCTATCAGCAAGCTTATGTGCCGGAGCATCTTCCCGACTATGTTGCAGCCATATCCGGCAGCCAGCCATATCTTTTCGAAGACTACCTTTGTTTTTTCCACAAAGACCATCTCATTTTCATCGGCTACCCACTGGGAGAAAAACCCATTGAGATATCGCAGGCATATCAGGCCGCCTGTAAACGGTTTAATCCGCGCACGATAACGCTCGTTGCCGAAAAAATATTTCTGGCACAAGAAAAAAATGAGCTGCATTCGGCAGACCGATATTACCGCATGAACCTGCCGTTAATTTCCCTCGATCCGGATGTCGCTTATATGGTGCGTCGCGCTGAAAAGGAGCTGATGATCAAGGTTGGTCAGTTCGGCAGGGTGCACAAAAAAATCATTAAGAGTTTTATCAGCAGGCAGGATTTAACTGCTGAGCAGGTCCATATCTTTAAGCAAGTACCAAATTATATGAAGCGTTCAAAAACAGCGTATCTGCTTGAAGCACGCAAGTCTGATCGGCTGGTTGCCTTTTCCATAGTGGATATGGGATCTGCACGCTATGCGTTTTATCAATTTAATTTTCGATCCGCAAAGATAACGGTGCCGGGTGCTTCCGATCTTCTTTTCAACGAGATGGTTCGACTGGCTCAATCAGAGGGAAAACAGAGGATTAACCTGGGCCTGGGCGTTCACGCCGGTATCCGTCGCTTCAAGGAAAAATGGGGTGGGGAACCGTTTTTGGAACATTGTTCGGTCTTCATACAAAGAAGCCAGATAACGGATATCGGGAAGCTGTCTAAAAAACTTTAGGTTAGTTTCAGGGTCAAAGGTTCATTTAAAAGATAGGGCTTCAGGTTTCAGGTGTCAGGGCGATGCGGGTCATGCCGAAACCAGAAATACCTCAGAGACTGCTTCCAGCCCGCAGGCATCAAGGCCAAATGTAGGCCCTCAGGGCCAAGGACTGACACCTAACACCTGCTAATTGCTGACACCTGAAAACTGAACACTGAAACCTAAAGATTTAACTATAAATCCGATCGGCTTCAGCCAAACGGATTTGTTTGGTGGTCTCTCTCACCTTTTGGAACCATTCCCGGCGGTCCTTTTTGGTCCCCTTGCGCATGGTGGTAACCGCGGCCTGAATAACATCTTCTTCTGCTTTTCGCAGTGTGCTCAGGAAGGTGAGATATTTTCCTTTAGATTTGTATATTTCTTGAATTATTTCAGGATATTTTGATTGCTCGGCGTTGAAAAGCGCCAGGTAGTGTTTGATCAGCAGATCGATTTCAGACAGTTGTTTGCGGCGGATTTTTTCAGTATAAAATCCCTTTTTTTCCTTGTTCAGGATCTCCTGAGTTTTGATTTCGATCCGGCGAAATTCCCAGGCCGGTTCTTTGCCCTGGAAGATGTTTTTGGCGGCCTCAAATGCCAGCTGTTTGGTGAAAATTAAATTTTTGCGGGTAAAGCGCAGATCTTTGCGATAATGATAAAGCTGATATAGAGAGACAGGCAGTAGAATAGTTTTCCAGTTTAGGTTTACTTTTTTATTATCCAGAAGTAGTTTTGAAATTCGACCGGCCTGGCCGACCTCATGGTTCCATATCGCGCGAAATTTACTCATGGCGTGCAACGTATAGAAAACATCATTTGATGTCAACCAATACCGCTTGACGGCTCTTTAATCGTTAAAGTTTAATCGAAAGCCTTAGACAATGTCTACAGGCAAAAACTTTAAGTGACTAAACTGAACTAAAGTTGGAAGTGACCAAAGTTCAGGTGTCGCTTCGCTCCTGCATTCATTATTAGAATATGATGATAGAATTCCTTAACTTTAGTTACTTTAGATCACTTTTCACTTTAGTTCACTTGCCTTTAAGGTGTCGAATGGTTATCGTAACCTATTAAAATCAGATTCGAATGCCTAGTTCGTTCGGACAATCGATTATGGGGACTTATTCATTTAAAGACAAACATGTGTTGATCACCGGTGCCAGCGGAGGATTGGGTTCTGCCATGGCTAAATTCCTGGTTGAGAAGGGTGCGCGGCTGGCAGTCACATCCCGATCCAATAAAGCCTTAAACCAATTGATTTCAGGACTTCCGAAATATGACAATGCGGTCGCGATAACCGCCGACCTGTCCCACCCCGGTGAAGCCGAAAAGCTGGCGCAGGAAGCCGTTTCGGCATTGGGCCATATTGATGTTCTGATCAACAATGCCGGCGTCGGGTACTTTGCCCTGATGGAAGAAGCAAGCGCAGAAAACATGCGCCACCTTTTTGAAGTTAATACCTTTGCGCCAATGGCTCTGATTCAAGCGCTGTTGCCGCAAATGAAAAAAAGAGGCAGCGGCCGCATCATCAATATCGTATCCTGCGCCGGTCGGGTGCCGATCCCCACTGTGGGCGTTTATGGCGGCAGCAAATCGGCGCTGGCCGTAATGACCAATACGATGCGTTTGGAGCTTGAACCTAAAGGTATTGACCTTATCAATATTTATCCGGGCACGGTGGCAACAGCCTTCGAAGAGCATGCCTTTCGTGAAGAAGATCGCCCAGGGCTTTGTCCGAAGGACAGGTGCGGGGAACCGCGTTTTACCATCGCCAAAAAAGTGATTGAAGCCGCAACCGGTCCATCGGGCGAAGTCTGGCTTGAACGCCCCGGCAAATGGTTTTCAACCG
Organism: Desulfobacterales bacterium; assembly: GCA_050053555.1. Taxonomy (GTDB): domain Bacteria; phylum Desulfobacterota; class Desulfobacteria; order Desulfobacterales; family JAHEIW01; genus JAHEIW01. The sequence goes on along the minus strand of JASFTL010000104.1, from coordinate 6,364 downwards.
CAGCGCTCATCTGGCCGCGATATGTTGACCGCAAGTTGGTCTCGCTGCGGGATAAGGTGATTGAAAAGAAATCACTGAAAACCAGACCCTGGCGCTTATTTCAAGTGGAGTCGGCGATTGCCTGTAATTTGAAGTGCGTCATGTGCCCCTGGAGAGAAATCGCTAAAAAGGCTACCGATCACGGTATTATGGCACCGGAAATATGGGAGGCGATCCGACCTTATTTATCCCAGGTGCAATCCGTTGATTTTACCGGCGGCGGGGAACCCCTGCTCCAGCCCAGATTAGCAGACTGGATCCATGAAGCTAAAACGGCCGGATGCAAAACCGGCTTTTTATCCAACGGGCTACTGCTTAAAGAAGAAAAATTAAAAAAAATCCTGAATGCCGGTATCGATTGGATTTGTATCTCCATGGATGGGGCTACCGCGGAGATGTACAATAAAATCCGGGTGGGGTCGAATTTTGACCGCGTCTGTGAAAATGTGGCCAATATCTCCCGATTGCGGACCGGCCATGTGCCCAAAATTATGATCAATTTTGTTTTGATGGACATGAACTTTCACCAGATGGAAGAAATTGTGCGACTGGCCGCACGTCTGGGGGTGGATCAATTAAATTTCAAGCAGTGCGATGTCATTCGCGATAATGAGGGCAAGGGTTTCGGACTTTTTGCTCCCGAGGAAACCGGTGAAATCCGGCAGTTGAGTAAATCATTAGACAAAGCCAGGCGCCTGGCTAAAAAATTGAATGTAGCGACAACAGCGTTTGCATTTACGCCCCAGGAATTAGCTGTTTGTGAGCAGGACCCGCGGGATTCACTGTTTATTCGATACGACGGCACTGTGGCGCCCTGTATTAATCTTGCGCTGGGGGGTCCGACGACGTTCTTGGGAGAAGAGGTGACCATGCCGTCTGTTCATTACGGTCAGCTGCCGGGCGATGACCTGATGGATTTATGGGAAACCGAAAGCTGTCAATTTTACCGGGAGATATTCAAAGAAAGGGGTGAAAAATACGACAACATCATCATGAACAGCTTGCTCGGAGGGGGAGGCGGGAATCGCTCAAAGGTCTTGAAAGAGGCCCTTGAAGCCATGCCCCAGCCGCCGAGGGGCTGTAATGTGTGTCATTATTTGTATGATATATAGTAACAGAGGACAGAAGTCAGAGGACGGATGACAGATGAATACCAGAAAGCTGTGAGGTCCACGGTTTGCCTTGCCGCATTCACAACTTGGATGTGACGAAGGAGGAGGGCGGCCACCAATTGACGACCGGCACGGGGATGGTTTTGAATTAAAGAACCATGTTTTGTCTGATAGCGTTGTTATAAGACGACTTTAAAATGCTCGAATATCTCCCGCTTAGCGGGATCCCACAAAATACCTGTTGTCCAGATTCTGTCCTCTGACCTCTGTCTTCTGACCTCTGGACTTAGATGCCCGGCACACAGCCGGGGGCGCGAATCATTAAAACCGGTACACAGGCCGAACGCAGAACCCGGTCCGCTACACTGCCCATGACCCATCGGCTGACCCCTGAGCGACCATGGCTGGCGATGACAATAAGGTCCACCCCGTTTTTTTCTGCCCAGTGAGCAAGGGTATCCGGCACTTTACCCGCTAAGACTTCATGGCTGAGCACCGCACCCTCAAGGCGGGTGCTTTCCACTATTTTTTTCAGGTAAGCTTCGGCAGTTTGCTTGCGCTGTTCTTCGAGTCTCTGGCGATCTTTTTCGCGAAATCCGAAATCGCCTCTGGCCGGCACACTGGCCGGTAATTGGATCGGATCCACCACCCGTACAAACACCACGTTGGTTATCTTACATCCGGTCGTTATCGCTTCTACATGCGGCATGACACATTCTGCCAGCTCCGAACCATCCAGGGGGACCATGATTTTGGTGTACATTATTATTTCCTTTTCATTTAGCGTGGTGAGAATCAAAAAGCCAAAGTTCAAAGCCTTTTATAATCATATAGGGAATATAGACCCAAAGGCATTCGTGTCAACTTAAATGGCAGGTTTCAGGTTTCGGGTGTCAGGGTTAAGATATTTTTCGCGAACCAACTTTCAGATGCCGGTCACCCGTTCCAAAAAAAACCAGAGATCGGGTAATAAAAAAAGAAGGTAGCGAAATAAGCTAGCGGTCAGTAGTTAGAAGGCTGACACCTGAACACTGAAACCCAAAACCTGATCTATTAGACCATGCCTTTGAAAGCGAAAAAGGTGAGTGACAATATCCCGGCAGTGACCAGGGCGATGGAGGTGTCCTGAAGCGGCCGGGGCACCCGGGCTAAAAGAATGCGTTCGCGCACACCCGCAAACAGAATTAACGCCAGGGCGAATCCAACGGCATAACTAAACGATGCCACAAGTGCTTGAATGAAGCTATACTCTTCATTGACAAGTATTAGGCAGACGCCCATGACTGCACAGTTAGTGGTAATCAATGGCAAAAATATACCAAGTCCGGCATACAGGGCGGGGATGCTCTTTTTAAGAAACATTTCCACAAACTGCACCAGGGAGGCAATGACCAGGATGAAGGACACGGTGCGCAAATATTCAAGGCCCAGTTTCTGCAGAAAAAATGTATTGGTGATCCACGTGATAATTCCTGCCAACACCATCACAAATATAACAGCCATACCCATTCCGACGGCTGTTTCCATCTTTTTCGATGTTCCTAAAAATGGACAGTTACCCAGGTACTGGGCCAAAAGGATATTATTTATGAATATGCTGCTAATTGCAAGTACAACTAAATCACCCATAAATGACTCCTATCTTTTCCCCACCAGATTCATCATACACAGCATCAGGCCCAGAGCGACAAATGCGCCGGGGGCTTCGACCATGAACGAAAACGGCTGAAATGATGGCCCCATAACTTGAATTGGTTTTTCCCAAAATGTTAAGACTCCAGTGCCCAGCAATTCACGAACAGCGGCTAATGCCATTAGCGACAGGGTGAATCCAATCCCAATGCCCAGGCCGTCCAAAAGTGAGCGAAAAACTCCATTTTTGGAAGCAAATGCTTCGGCACGGCCTAAAATGACGCAGTTTACGACAATCAGCGGAATAAAAATGCCCAGTTTCTTATACAGCGGATACGTATAGGCTTGCATGAGCAGTTCGGCAATCGTGACAAATGTGGCAATAATAACAATGTATGATGCAATTCGAACCTTTGTCGGTATCACCTTTCGCAAACTTGCCACCAAAACGTTGGAAGATACCAGGACAAAGGTTGTTGCGACACCCATTCCAATGCCGTTTTCCACCGCTTTGGTAACTGCCAGTACCGGACAAAGGCCGAGCACAAGGCGAAATGGCGGTACTTCATCCCAGAGCCCTTTGACGAATTCTTGAGTCAACGTTTTTGCCATTAATGTTATCCTATTTTTTGAAGTCTATTAATTTTTCTTCAATTTGAGGTTTCAACTTCTGGTAAATGCGACCGGCCTTTGTTGCTGCCAAACTGACGGCTCGTGAGGTCAATGTAGCACCGCTGATTGCATTGATAGTGCCGCCATCCTGGGTTACTTTAATTGGTTCTTCCACAGAAAGATCTTTGAACTGGGCAACAAAACTCGGATCTGTTTCAGCCCTTGCTCCCATTCCCGGTGTTTCTGCATGGGTGGTCACACCGGCGCCGATGATTTTATCCTCATTAATATCGATGCCGACCATCACGCCGACATCGCCTCCATATCCGCCTTTGCCGAACGTCTCTAAAGCAACAGCGCGCGGCTCACCATCAAAAACAGCCACAAAAAAGCTTCTTTTAATTTCGCCGTCCATGAGATCAAAACGATCCTTTATGGGATCGTTAGAAGCTTCTTCGAAAATTTTTAAAAGGGCCGGGCCTTTCACAAACTTGAGCACCTGGTTTGCTATTTTGTCCTTGGTTCTTACATGTATCGCTGCCAGAAGGCTCCCGGAAAATGTAGCCAGCATTGTAAGAACCACGATCATTTTTATCATTTCACGCATATTATTCAACCTTTCCAAGTGCCGGGGGCCTGATTTTGTCCAGCAGCGGGCTAATCAGGTTAATGACCAGTATGGCTAAAATGACCCCGTCAACCCAGGCACCGAAATTGCGTATCAGCACGGTCATGATGCCGCCGGCAGCGCCGTAAATCAGCATGGGGACGAAATTTACCGGCGAAGATGAGTCTTCGGTTGCCAGAAAAAAGGCACCGATGAAGGAATAACCGGTTAACAGATGAAAGGCCGGAGGCGCAAATCGGACCGGATCAAAAAGGTTAAACAAGAATGCGCTTAAATATATCCCGGCCAGAAACGTGAGCGATATTTCCCAGCGGATAAAACCCCGCAGCATCAGATAAATTCCGCCGATCAAAAGCCCCAGCCCGAAGGTTGAGCCGATGCCGCCGAGCTGCTTGCCCATCAAAAGGTTCGTTAGACTGAATACAGCAGCAGATTCTGCGTTAAAATATTTGGCGGCCGCCAAGGGATACCTCGTGGCAAATTCGAGATCATAATTGAGCAGCGCGGCGTCAAAATTAAACAAATCGTTCCATGACACCATCATCATGGCAATGGCCAGTGCGACCGGATGAAAGGCATTGCTGCCGATGCCGCCGAATATTTGTTTGCCGATGACGATGACAATAAAGGTTCCGGTGATCACCGCCCACCAGGGCAGGGTGGCCGGAACCAGCATGGCAAACAGCAACCCGAGTAACGCGGCATTTCCGTCACCGATGGTGATGGTTCTTTTGGTCACCAGGTTAATGGCCAGTTCCCAGATAATTGCTGTGGAAACCGATAGGCAGGCCACGCCGAATGCCGGCATACCGTAATGATAAAATCCCAGCAGAAGTGCCGGCAAGGCTGCCAATATGGTGTGATAGCTGCGCTCGGTTACCCTGCGCCCGCTGTGATAGAACGGAGCATGGGAAACAATCAATTTTTTTTGTCCCAGGGGTGTTTGCTGCTCCAGTGCGTCTCTTTTCTCAAGCATCCGTTGTCTCCGGGGTTATAGCGCGCTCCAATTCGTATTTAGCCAGTTTAATATATTGAAAAATCGGTATTTTGGACACGCATACGTAACTGCACAGGCCGCATTCAATACACGAGTGCAAGTCGTAACTGTCCGCCGCCGCCTCATATTGGTTTGCTTCCAGAAATCGGACGAGCATGTGCACCTGCATTTTTGCCGGGCAGATTCGCACGCATTCACCGCAATTTATGCAGGGATAATCCGATACATACGCGGCTTTATCCCGATCCACCACTATGATTGAATCGGTATCCGGTTGAACCGGGTGCTCCAGCGCATAGACCGCCGATCCGGTCATAGGTCCGCCAAAAATAATGCGGTCATATTCGTTTACGCTTTCACCGAATGCCTCCAGAATATTTCCGATGGGGGTGCCGATACTGGTTTCGACGATGTGAGGGGTTCCGTCTTTTTGAATAAAGGTTAGTAATTTAGATGTCGGAATCTTTCCGGATTCAAAGGCCCTGCCGATTGAAACCACTGCTTCGGCAGTCAAAAAGCATACCCCAAGATCTTCGCAGGTTTTTCCGGCCGGCACGACCTGTCCGAATACATCTTTCATCACCATGTGGGGCAGGGCGGAAGGATAGGTCGCGCTAACACTTCTAACCTGCGCTCCGATATGGCCGTATCCCTGTATGGATTCACCGGCGGTGATCATGATGATATCCTGAATGGCGGTGACTTCTTTTAGAATTTGGATGCCTTTTTTGAGGTCTTTCAAACGGGATTGGGCGATATATTGGCTGATTGCCACCATCGGATCCGGATCCAGACCGCGGATAACGATGGTTTTAATGCTACCATTCGAATCTGCCAGCACGCTTACAGGAGGCTTTCCCGGTACGCCTGCCAGATAACCGGACACCAGCTCCATGGTCGGTTTTTGAATCTGCTGCTGAAAGGTCTCATCAAAAACCTCATCGCCATCAGGCTTTATGGTTACCGCCATATAGCTTTTACCGAAATCTCCTGTGTATGGCGAAAGGGAGGATATCGTGCCGCTAACCGGTGAAATCACATAAAAGTTTTGATCCGGATAAAGAGACAATTTTTCGCCGGTCTTTACGCGGTCACCGATTCCCGTTACCGGCGGTATGCGATAGGTATCATTTTGTCGGTGGAGTAGGGTAATGCTTTTTGGGGCAGGAATTTTCTCTATCTCCGGCAGCAGAGCAGGAAGCATTGCATATTCAATTTGAGGAGTTGATAAACCCAAAAATGCTTTTTTGATCATGGTTCAACCTTTTCTTAATGCCAGACGCAGCTTGAATCTAAATTTGCAGCTTACAATGTATGACAGCCGGCGCATTCTTCTTCTACAGG
>JASFTL010000103.1:0-10055 GCA_050053555.1 Desulfobacterales bacterium | reverse complement strand
GATCGAAAAGATGCTCGTCGAGCGTTACCCGGAACTTCAGCGGCAGCAGACTTCATGTCATGCAACCCATAAGGCGGGGGAGCGGGTTTATCCCTGCGGACGCTGTGAAAAGTGCCGCCGCATCGTCGCCATGTTAAAAGCCAGCGACGCCGACCCGCTTCAATGCGGTTACACGCCTTCTCAGATTCAGGATTGTCTTGAAAAATTACTCCAAAAGGGCGTTTTCCAGGAGGCCGCCGGCGCACGGCATCTGTTTTTCCTATTATCGCAAAAAGGCTTAATCGATGCAAAAGAACTGCCTCCAAAAGCTGTCAGAGAACATCCGGAAATCTTAAAATTGCGATTCGATTCGAAATCTGCTCCCGTTAATTCGATACCCATGGATCTTCGCAAACCGCTTTTTCGAATTTTTCTCAAGCATTCTGCTGGTGCGGTTTTGCGCAGCGGGCACAGTTGGAAAAAAGTGAATGTACTCAAGGATCCGGCTATTGATGCGAGCTTTCCTTTTGAATTCGATACCGTCACATTGCGAAACGAGGCGAATCACGCCCAAAAACCATCCGGCCCTACCGGTTACCTGTGGGGTGAGCTCACCTGGCGTCAAGCCAGGACGCGAATCAAAAAAATGGATGTTGCCTTGCTGCCGGTGGGTGCGATCGAGCAGCATGGACCCCACCTGCCGCTGGATACCGATGCATTTGATGCCGACTATCTGGCACGCAGAGTGGCGGAGGCTTGCAGTGATCCCAAGCCGCTGGTGCTTCCGGCCATTTCGTATGGCGTATCCTATCACCACACCGATTTCCTTGGAACCGTGAGCATATCCAATGATACGCTGGCCCAACTGGCATATGAAATCGGGATGAGTGTGTCTCGAAACGGTGTTAACAAGTTGGTTATCATCAACGGCCATGGCGGCAACAGTCCGGCATTAAATTATGCCGCCCAGATGATCAATCGAGATGCCCACATTTTTGTCTGTGTCGACACCGGGGAGACTAGTGATGTGGACATATACAAAATTGTAGAAACACCCAACGATGTGCATGCCGGTGAGATTGAAACCAGCACCGGACTGGCGGTGCGTCCCCAGCTGGTACTAATGGATCAGGCCAAGAAACATATCCCGAAGTTTTCCAGCAGATATCTGGACTTTACTTCCAAACGCGGCGTTTCGTGGTACGCATACACCCGTAAAATTTCGCCCAGCGGTGTGATGGGCGACCCGACCAAAGCCAGTGCCGCTAAAGGGGAAAGGATATGGGAAATAATGATTGCCCACCTGGTATCGCTGATTGAGGATATAAAGCGCCTGACCCTCGAAGAGATCCATCATCGCAATTACTGATCATGAAAATTAGCCGTCTGGAAATCTGGCCGGTTGAAATGCGGCTGGCCGAACCCTATACCATTGCCTATGAACAGGTGGATTCAGCCATCAACATTTTTTTGCGACTCGAAACCAATACCGGCCTGGTGGGTTATGGTTGTGCGGCGCCGGATAAGCAGGTGACCGGTGAAACCCCCGAGACGGTGATTAAAATCTTCAGCGATACGATTGAACCGCTCGTAAAGCAGTCGGATCCGCTGCGGCTTGCTCTCATCACCGAAAAACTGGCACCGATTTTACCCACTCATCCATCTGCCGTGGCCATGGTGGATATGGCACTGCATGATATCCTGGGTAAAGCCTGCGGACTGCCAATCTGCAAATTGTTAGGAGGCTTTCGAACCCGTATAAAGACCTGCGTCACCATCGGCATTATGCCTCTGGCGGATACGATTGCTCGAGCCAGTGACTGGGCCAAAAAAGGATTCAGATCCTTGAAAATCAAAGGCGGGCAAAATGTCGAGGAGGACATCGAGAAGGTTTTAAAGCTGCGTGAAGAAGTGAGTAAAAAAATCGAATTGCGTTTTGATGCCAACCAGGGATATACAGAAGAAGAGGCGCTGCGTTTTGTCAACGCAACCCGATCGGCCAGGCTCGAATTGATCGAACAGCCGACAAACAAAGCTGATTTCGATTTGCTGGGGAAAATCACCGATGTCGTCCCGATACCGATAATGGCCGATGAGAGTATCATGAATCTGCGGGATGTTTTTCGACTGGCCCGCAAAGAACTGGTGGACATGGTCAATATAAAATTGATGAAAGTCGGCGGTATTACCGAGGCCACAAGGATAAATGCGGTCGCCCGCGCCGCCGGCCTCGAGGCGATGGTCGGGTGCATGGACGAATCGGCGCTGGGCATCGCGGCCGGTCTGCACTTTGCGCTGGCGCGGCCCAACGTGATTTATGCGGACTTGGACGGCCATCTGGATCTGTTGGACGATCCCGCCCAGGGTGCGGTGGTTTTAAAAAAGGGAATTCTTTATCCCACACCCAAACCCGGTCTGGGGTTTGATTTAAAATGAGGCGCGAAATGCCATATAAAATTTTTGCTTCGAAAGAGCTAAAATCGGTAAAGGTCATCTTATGGAACCTGTTGCTGATTTCCGCAGGCAGCGTTCTTTGCGCGGTTGCCATTAAGGGAATCCTTGTTCCCAAACAATTTCTGGCCGGAGGCATAACCGGCCTGGCCCTTCTCGGTCATTATGTCTTTCCATCCCTGCCGATCGGATTTATATATTTCCTGCTGAATATACCGCTGTTTGTCATCGGCTGGATGTTTGTGGGCAAACGATTTTTTTGGTACAGCCTGGCGGGGATGATAATTTTTTCAGCGGTCATGTTCTGGCCCTTTCCGGTTTTTCCTGTTGAAGACATGATTCTCAATGCGTTAACGGCTGGAATTATCTCGGGGATCGGTTCAGGTATTATTCTAAGATCCCTGGGGTCTGCCGGTGGTCTGGATGTTCTCTCGGTCATATTATTCAAACGCTTCGCGATACGTCCGGGAACGACGGTCATGGCTTTCCACGTCATATTGCTGTTGATCGCTTTGTTCCGACTGCCGATGGAAATCGTTTTGTATACATTGATTTATCTTTACATCAATTCTCATATTGTCAATCTGGTAGTGATCGGGCTCAACCAGCGCAAGGCCATAATGATCATCTCCCCTCAATGGAAAGAGATTTCCCGTCAAATTATGGACAGACTGCAGCGGGGTGTGACGATCGTCACAGGAGAGGGCGGATATTCCGGACAGCCATTGCGTATTCTATACTCGGTTGTTACCTTTACCGAGCTTTCGCGCTTCAAGGAACTGATTCGCAAAGTCGATCCCAATGCTTTCGTTGTGGTGACCGAAACCCTGGAGGTCATGGGTAAACGCATCGGCAATCAGCCGCACTGGTAAAAAATGCCGTATCCAAAATAAGAATCCGTTTCACTACCATGTATCGATCATGAAAAATTTAAGGCAGGCATCAAAAGCTGTTATTGTATTTTTATTTTTTTTATGCGTTTCGCCAGGCTTTGCGGAAGTTGAATCTCCGGGTAAGGATTTACAGGTGGTCGGCTGGGTGGAGAGGGTTAGCATTTTTCCCGGCAATTTGAAATTCAAGGCTAAACTGGACACTGGGGCAAGAAATTCGTCTTTGAATACCGTTCACATCGAGGAGTTCAATCGCGAAGGAGCAAAATGGGTTAGATTCGATGTTACCAATTGGAGAGGTCGCACGGAGAATTTCGAGGCTATGGTGATCCGCATGGCCAAGATCAAGCAGCACGGAGCAAAATCTGCGACGCGTCCAGTCATTCGCCTCGGCATCTGCCTTGGAAATGTTTACAAAGAGGTTGAAGTTAATCTGGAAGATCGCAGCAAATTTAATTATCAGCTGCTCATCGGGCGCAGTTATCTTAGAGATTCATTTTTGGTGGATGCCTCGGCGACCTTTACGGTTGAGCCCCGTTGTCAAGGAATTACCGATCAATGACTCAAAAGCATCTCATTTACCTGACGTTGGCCCTGATTTTTATCGGGCTGGCTATGTTTTTATACAAAGCCTTTGTGTTGGATTTTCCGCTGGTTCCCAAAGCGCGGTCCGACATTTGGCATATCGAAGCCCACTTAACCTTTGTTTCTGATAACAAACCCGTCAAAGTATCAATGAACATACCTCGTAATTCCCGCCGGTTTGCGATTGTCAATGAAAACTTTATTTCCCGGGGTTATGGCGTGAACGTCGTAACCGAAGACGGCAAACGCAAGGTTCATTGGTCGATTCGCAAGGTGCGGGGAACTCAAAATCTTTATTACCGAGCCTCGGTGCGACGAATGGAAAGAGACATACTTCCCCAGCCGCCGACAAAAGGCGGACTCAAAGCGCCCGAGTTCAAAGACGCTTATCGCGAGGCCTCCGAAGCACTTGTTACAGAAGCGCGTGAAAAATCAGCCGATGTCGAGGGTGTCGTTTTGGAACTGATGCGGCGTTTCAACAATCCCCAGCCGGACGATAATGTCACGTTGTTGCTCGGAAAAAAAGCCTCGGAACAGAAAAAAGTCGATTTATCTGTCCAGTTGCTGGCGCTGGCCGGCATCCATGGACGCAGCGTACACGGCATCCGGCTGGAGGATCAGAAACGCAGTGCCCCTTTGCTCCACTGGCTGGAGGTGTATGATCAAAAAAACTGGATATCCTTTGATCCGATTATTGGAAAGCGCGGCGTGCCGGAGGATTACCTGGTCTGGTGGCGAGGCATGGAACCGCTGGTGCTTTATCAGGGGATTAAAAACCTCGATGTAAATTTTTCGGTTGCCCGCAGTGAGGAGGCGGCAGTAAAGGCGGCTTTAGAAACCGGTGAGGCTAAGCAGCCATTTTTAGTCCAATTTTCGCTCTTCAGCCTGCCGATCGAGACCCAGGCCGTATATCAGGTGATTTTATTGGTACCGGTCGGGGTCTTTGTGCTGGTTATTCTGCGCAATGTTATCGGTATCCGGACTTTCGGCACTTTTATGCCGGTTCTGATAGCCCTGGCGTTTCGAGAAACTCAGCTGGCATGGGGTATCTTTCTGTTTACCACCTTAATTGCACTGGGCTTGGGTATTCGCTTATATCTCGCGCATTTGAAATTGCTGGTTGTGCCGCGCTTGGCGGCTATTCTGATCGTTGTTATATTTTTGATGGCCGTTTTCAGCATTCTGACCCATAAACTCGGTTTGGAAAGGGGCCTTTCGGTGGCGCTTTTTCCCATGGTGATTTTAACCATGACCATTGAACGAATGTCAATTGTCTGGGAAGAGTTGGGTGCGTCTCAAACCCTGAAACAGGGCCTATGGTCAATTGTTGCAGCAGCACTGGCTTATCTGGTGATGACCATCAGGACCATTGAGCACCTCGTGTTTGTCTTTCCGGAGCTGCTGCTTATTCTGCTGGCCGGAACCATATGGCTGGGTCGCTACTCGGGTTTCAGGTTACTGGAGCTGCCACGCTTTAAATCGCTGACAAAGATAAAATCCGATGTTTAATCTAAAAAAGCAACTCACCGAAATCGGTGTGCTGGGGATCAACCGGCGCAACGCCGAATATACTCTGAAATACAATTCGCGCGATCGCTATCCGCTGGTGGATGACAAGCTGCGCACCAAAAAGCTTGCCCTGAAAGCCGGTATCGCCGTACCAAAGCTTTACGGCGTCATTGAGAGCGAATACCAGGTTCGTCACTTCCCCGAGATGATTGAACCCCATGACGAGTTCGCGCTAAAGCCCTCCAGAGGCTCGGGCGGAAACGGCATTCTGGTTATTGCCGGCCGCTTGAAGGACATGTACCGTAAAGTCGATGGCTCGCTCCTGACCCGAGAAGAACTCGGTTATCATCTGTCCAATATCATCAGCGGTATGTACAGTCTGGGCGGGCAGCCGGATAATGCGCTGATCGAATATCGGGTTCAGTTTGATCCGGTATTTGAAACCATCAGCTTTCAGGGGGTGCCTGATATTCGGGTCATCGTATTTCTTGGAGTGCCGGTCATGTCCATGGTCCGCTTGCCCACGCGCATGTCCGGCGGCAAAGCCAACCTGCATCAGGGGGCCATCGGCGCGGGAATCGATATTGCTACCGGTACGACCCTTACGGCGGTCTGGCGCAATACCATCATCAGCGAGCATCCGGATACCGGCAATCCGGTCACCGGTGTAAAAATTCCCCGTTGGGAAAAATTGTTACAGATTGCCGCACAGTGTAACGAACTTGCCGGCCTGGGCTATATCGGCGTTGACCTTGTTTTGGACAAAAACAAGGGTCCCTTAATCCTGGAGATGAACGCCCGCCCGGGTCTTAACATCCAGATTGCCAACCGGGCCGGCCTTTTACCGCGATTGCGCTTGGTCGAACAACACCGCAAAGAATTGACGGGCATCAAAGATCGACTCATTTTCTCAAAGCAACACTTTGAAGCATAAGATAACAACCAGCACATGATTTAAAACTTTACGGTGGTGTGATATCCGATTTTAATTTATTCAACCGCAAACATTCAAGGAATAAACGTCATGAATATTAAGCGAAGTTGGCTTCTTTTACTCAGCGCTGTGTTGTTGACTGCAACCCCCTTAATGGACCGGGGCCTGGCCGACGATAGAGCCAGAGAACGCAAAACGCTGAAGGGTATTCAGGCGGTAATAGTAAAAGTTCACTCTGTAGAAGCAAAATGGCGAACTGAACTTAAAAATGTGGGACTGTCTGAAAGCGTTCTGCAAGCCTCCATTGAGCATCAACTGCATAAAGCCGGTATTCAGGTCATCGCCGAAGAAGCCTCGAGTCAATCGGAATTTGAGGGTATCTTGAACGTGCGACTTAAATTTAATGATCCTGAACCTGCCAAAAAACGATTTTTATCTCTTGATGAAAATCAAGAAGAAATTGAGAAAGTGGACACTAAAAAGAAATACCTTTATGCCATCCGGCTCAATCTCCGCCAACTGGTTAGCTTGCAACGTGATCCGTCTGCCAAGGCTTTTTCCATTACCTGGCAGACTGAATCCTCGGGGTTAAAACGCTTGACTTATATTAAAGAAGACATCAAAAACCTAGTAGACGTTTTTATCCAGGCTTATACTTCTGAAAATCCGAATTCGAAAAAAAGGTGATCATGATTGAACCGGAAAATATTTTTCCCAATCTACCCCAGCGGATAAGCGGGCTTGGCGAGTTGGCAGAAAACTTATGGTGGAGCTGGAATCCGGCTGCCCGCATGCTGTTTAAAACGCTGGATCGACAGGCTTGGAAAGAAAGTGTGCATAATCCGGACAAAATGCTCAAAGAACTTCCCAAAGAGATCTTGGACTCAGCGGCCGGCAATCCGAATTACTTGCGACAATACGATATCGTAATGTCCCGCTTTCAAAAATATAGGGAAACAAAGGGATACCCGCTTTTGCCTGATCTGCCAGATGCAGGCGATTCCGCGATTGCCTATTTTTCAGCCGAATACGGACTGCATCGATCGCTGCCGTTTTATGCCGGCGGATTGGGCTTTCTGGCCGGAGATCACCTCAAAGAATGCAGTGACTTGAATGTGCCATTAGTCGCGGTCGGGTTTATGTATCCGGAAGGTTATCTTCTTCAGCAAATTCGCGATGATGGATGGCAGGAAAATATCACCGAGACGCTGCAACGGGAAGCAGCCGCGATTAATAGAGTTTTAAACGATGATCGGACGCAGCTTATCGTTAAAGTCCCTTTGATCGAGCCGCCGATTTATGTGGCCGTGTGGCGGGTGGATGTCGGGCGGGTGCCCCTGTATCTCATGGATACCGATATCGAACTGAACGAGTCCTGGAATCGGGGAATATCGGCACGACTTTACACCGGCGATCTCGAGCAACGGCTGCGCCAGGAAATCGTTCTGGGAATCGGCGGGGCCGAAGTGCTCGAGAGCCTGGGGATCAAACGTTTCCTGCTGCATTTAAATGAAGGTCATGCTGCATTCGCTCTGCTGGAGCAAATCCGCGACCGGATTAACCAGGGGATGGATTCCCAAAAGGCCATGGAGTGGGTGCGCAATACCTCTATCTTTACAACCCACACGCCGGTGCCTGCAGGCCATGATGTATTTCCGTTTCATCTAATTGAAAAATATTTTCACATCTACTGGCCGGCTTTGGGACTCGATCATGATGCCTTTCTGAAGCTCGGATTTCATCCGGAAAAACCGGAAGCCGGGTTTAATATGACGGCGCTGGCGCTCAGGCTTTCCAAATACCGCAATGGCGTCAGTGAAAAGCATGGAGAAATATCGCGCCGCATGTGGCAGAGCCTCTGGGCGGAGTTTCCTGAAGGCGAAAGCACCATAGATCATATCACCAATGGCGTCCACGTTCCGACCTGGATTGAACCCAAAATGCAGCTTCTTTTGGGCAAATATCTGGGGCCGAAATGGATGGCGGATCACGATAATCCCAGCATCTGGGAATCGATTGAAAAGATACCGGATGATGAACTCTGGAAAACCCATTATTGGCTGAAGATCAAGCTGATTGATGCCATCCGGGAAAGATCCCGTTTGCGTTGGGCCAAAGACCGCGCCAACCCATCTGTTGTGTTGGCCGGCGGTACGCTACTGGATCCTTCAGTCCTTACGATTGGGTTTGCGCGTCGCTTTGCGACCTACAAACGGGCGGATTTGATTTTTTATGATTTTGAAAGACTCAAAATGCTGTTGAACGATCGCTGGCGACCGGTGCAAATTATATTTGCAGGCAAGGCACATCCGGCCGACGATCCGGGGAAGCAAATATTGCAACGTATTTTCAATATCTGTCGTAATCCGGATATGGGAGGACGCATTGCCTTTGTCGAAGATTACGGTGAGCAGCTGGCCCAGTATTTGGTTCATGGAGTAGACGTGTGGCTCAATACCCCCCGTCCACCGATGGAAGCCAGCGGAACCAGCGGCATGAAGGCGGCGCTCAACGGGGTGCCGCAATTGAGTATCCTGGACGGCTGGTGGCTGGAAGGTTACAATGGAAAAAACGGCTGGGCGATCGATTCTCCACCGGACGATGGCAATCGAGATCCGGCCGATGCCGGTGAAATATACCGAATTTTAGAAGAAGAAGTTATTCCCCTGTATTACGATGTTTCAGAAGAAGGCGTACCTTATGGCTGGGTGGAAATAATGAAAGCCTCTATAAAGAGCAATGCCGCCAGGTTTTCGGCCCGACGAATGGTTAATGAGTATGTTGAAAAGTTTTATAAAAAGGCATTAAAAATCATATAGAACAACATTTGGAATTGTCTATTATTTAGATTTCAAGCAATTAAGTAACTAATCGTATACAACGCAATCCTTTCACACATAGCTTATTACCAAAACGAGTCACACCAGTTCTCGCCTCGATTGCGCGTGTTATTTATTACAGTTATTCAATCAACTTATATTTTGGCATGCCGGTTGCTAAATTGATCATCAGGTTCTAACAGATTTTTATGACCGAAAAAAGGAAAAGAAAACGTCTGATTTAGTTCCTTGGAGAAAACAACAAAAAGGAGATGTTTCCCGTCTTCACCGCGAATTTGACGATTTGTTCAACCGCTTCTTTAGGCGGGATTTTACAGTGCCCGGTGATCCTCTCGGAAAGTGACTCTGGTTCCCGACGGCTGATATCCCGGGGGTCGAGGCCAAGAATTTGAACATCGATCTGCGCGACGATACTTTGACTCTTATAGGGGTGATTGAACCTGTTGAAGGTCCGGATGAGGAAGACATTTTGATAGAATATGAGATTGATAGCTGCTATCGCCAGTTCGCCCTGTCGGAGCCCATTGATCAGAATAAGATTGATGCCCAGCCTAACGATGGAGTCATGCGATTAGCGATGCCAAAAGCTGAGAAAGCCACCCCGAGGAAAATAACAGTCAAAGCCGGATAATTGCCTGATCTGAAGGGCACCTTATTGTAAATTTAATTAAGATAATCAGCGGCAAGATGGCCGGGATTCGGTAAAATCGGATCCCGGTTTTTTATGGTTTATAATATATCTTATACAAATAGCAGTGTGTGCAATATTGTCATTTCAACTCAAATTCAGAATAAAAGCTGTCTTTCGATTCCGCTCTTGCGAGAACCTCCTTTAACAGGCTGTCTTCTTCTGCCTGGGCATATCCG
>JASFTL010000102.1:0-10061 GCA_050053555.1 Desulfobacterales bacterium | reverse complement strand
TGGGAGTCCACGCTTAAGGATTCACTTTTGTATTTCCCATCGATGATGCCCAGGGGAACATTTGCGGCCCGGCGGCTTCCGGCGTCCGTCCATTCCAGCGTAATGAACGTTTTTTGCGGTGTGACACTTAAGGGAATTCCGACCAGACCGGCATAGATTCCGCGGGACTTAATCGGATGCTGAATGAGGGTAATGGCTTGCTCACGAAATGTGGCTTTCAGACCGCTAGCGGCTGAACCCAGTCGGTTGAGATTGATTTCGAGTAAGGCCACCTGGCCATTGGCGACATCCGTTGCGGAAAGGCGAACGGCCTGAGAAATGGTGTTCGGACCGTTTTGGGCAGATGCCGGAGCCAGCTGTGATGAGACGAATACGACTGCCAAAGCAATTGGCAGGATTGAAATGATATGTGATGCGCGCGGTAAGCTTGATATCATATTTTTTTATTAACCGCAGATTCAGCCTGTTAAATAAGATTTGAGTCTCTGACATTCAAATCTTGGTTGGAGTTTACCTGAGAAGCCTTGTGAAGAGATAAATATCCTATACAGAACTAGGCATTTTGCGATTGAGCTTAAAATCTCCAACTATTTAACAGGGCAAGTGCGCAGACGCCGCAGACGTTTCGGCCGAGCAACCCGCTCGGCCGAAAACAGCAATCGCTGCGCGATAATAAATATTATTCATCTTACTGTTCTTTTATAGTGGTTGTCAAAAAAACGTACCGGTTGCGGGGCGTTTTTTTGCGACAACACTTATGCCGCCATCCTTTTTTCGGAACATTATTATGACAAGCGGTATAATTCAGATTTAAGGTATTATAAATTTAGCCTGATGAAGAGCATATAGGTCATAATAAAATCATATCAGGAAAGCTGAATTAAGAATATATAAAATCAAATAGAGATGTTCGAAGATCTTACGGCTGGATGTTTATCCCTCCGGCCGACTTAGCCGGAGGGATAAAATGTCTGCGAAAGTCTGCGTGCGTCTGCGGTTAATAATACCGCATCATCCCTTTATTATTCGGGGCAACATCATCTGATGCTGCGGACAGATGGATTTGGGGTTCTGATGGGCTGCACCGGCAAAGGCGCCCATGTATTTGCGGATTTCGGTCATCTTCGCCACCTCATCCACCAGGCCGTGCCGGGCACAGTAAATCGGCCTTGAGTTGTCGAAATATTCCTTAACCAGTTTGTTCATTTCTTCGATAACCGGCTCCAGCGGCCTGCCGGCATCTTTTTCTTTGACCAGCCGGCGGGAAAAACTGGCTGCCGCCGCGGTTTCGCCGTGCATTACGTATATCTCGGTGGTTGGTGTGCCCAGCGTAAATGCGTTATGCCGGTTGGCCGTGGGGCCACCCATGATATAATGAGCCGCTGCCGTTCCTTTTCTTAACAAGACCAGCATCATGGGCACATCGGTTTGCTGGATGGAATAAATCAGCGCCTGGCCCAGCCCTAATAGCTCGGCTTTCTCTGCAATGTCGCCCACATCGATACCGCTGGTATCCTGGAACCAGATGATGGGCACCCGGTCCCGGCCGCAATGAACGACGAATTCGTTCATTTTGATCAATCCCTGACGGTAGAGTTTGCCGCCGATGCCCGGGTAGTCGGCATATTCAGGATAATCCTCGCCGAAAAACCCCTGGCGGTTGCCGATCACGCCCATGAGGTACCCATCGATCTTGACCAGTCCGGTGTAGACCTCTGGGCCGTAATCCGGGCGGTACTCCATGTGCTCGCTGCCGTCGACCAGGCGGGCCAGAATTTCGTCAAAATTATACATGGCTTTCTGATTGAAGGGCACTAGATGATAAAGATCTTCCTGGGGAAACCGGGGTTCTTTCGGTTCGGCCACGCGGAAAAATTTGGGATTATAGGCCGGCATGTCTTTCATATAATCTTTGATACCATCGAGGACCTCTTCTTCTTTTTCAAAGACATACCTGAAAAACCCGGTTTCATCGTAATGGATTTTAACCGATCCGGGCGGTTCAACCTTAAATTGCTTGGCAGCTGCGATCAGCTGCTCCGCGCCCTCAAGATCAAAGTACCCTTTGGGTGACATGCCGCTTAAAATGCCGCCACCGCCCACAGCAATATTGCAGTTCTTGTGGGCAAACAGGATGGTGGGGCTGATGCCCTGGTATCCGCCTCCGGCCGGGTTGGTGCCGTAGATGGCCGCCAGAATGGGTACACCGGCCTGTTCCAGTTCGGCATGCCTGAAGAATGTGGTGCCGGAGCCGCGGCGATCGGCATAAAATTTCTCCTGCTCGGTTAATTTTACGCCGCTGCAGTTGACCAGCCAGACCAGCGGGATATTCAAGCGCTTGGCCAGATCGGTGCAGCGGAATACATTTTCAGCCTGTCCGGGCACCCAGGCCCCGGCGAATACTTTGTTATCAAAGCCGATGACTACAGCCCATTTTCCCGAAATTTTAGCCAAACCATCAATCACATTGTTGGTTCCCTCTGCGTTGTTTTCGGGGTTGTACAAGGTGTGCAGGGGATTCCAGGTGCCGGGATCCACCAGATACTCAAGGCGCTGCCAAACCGTCAATTGTCCCCGGGCGTTGATTTTTTCAGTCGGCAAACCAACGGTTTTGACCTTTTCAACGGCTTCGGCCACCTGGGCCTCGACTTCCTGTATCTGCTTCATGCTGGCCGCCGTGCTTTTAATCTGTCCTTCCTTGAGTTCCCGTCCAAACGCTTTCATTTTTTCAAAATAGGGTCTCATGTTTTTCCTCCAACTCAGAAATATTTCTAAATTTTTTCACCTGTTCCATATACGAACCATGTCTGCACGTCAAGGCCAGAAGTGCACTATTTGCGCTTGACATTCGTTGCGCCTTCGAGTATCAAACGGTTCTGTCCTGTTTGGGCGGGCCGCATTTAAGAAAAAATACTAAAGGGAGGATGGAATGGCTACTGAAATTCTGGCGCCGATGCCCGGAACGATAATCAATGTCCTTGTGAAGGAGGGTGAGGAAGTATTGGAGTATCAGGAGGTGGTGATTCTTGAAGCCATGAAAATGGAGAATGCCATCCCGACCCCTGAAGCCGGTAAGGTAAAAGAAATCAAAGTCAAAGTGGATGATAAAGTGTCCACCAATCAAGTGCTGATCGTATTAGAATAAAAGATCTTTCAGCAACTGCACAAGCGCAACAGGTTAAAAGGCCCGACTCTCGCTGAAGTTTGGGCCTTTTATTTTTCGTGTTCTCGTCAGCTTCGTGCTGCAGGGATAAACAATTTTTAACGGGTCAATTTAACCAACCAAAGAGGTCGCATTGCTGGGTCCCATTATCGTTAATTTATTTGCCAACCGCAGGCAGCCGTCCCTGTCCAAACTGAAGGCGATTAAGGACCCGGAACAATTTCTATGGCAGATTCTACCCCATGCAGCGCGTACATTTTCTCTTGTGATCGTATTTCTTCCGCCGCGTATGCGCCGGACACTGGCAGTCGCCTATCTCTACTGCCGAATGCTGGACACCTATGAAGATCTTTTGCCAACGGCTAAAGAGAAGGAACGGGCCTTACAATGCTTCATCGATCGGTTTGGCGATGCCGGTGGTTTAAAGCCGGCTCCGACTCTTGATCCTACCCTTACCAGCGATGCGCGCGAAAGTACCCATCTGCTGCTGGTGAATCGCGCAGTGCTTATCGATCGGAACTTTGACAGATTGGACCGCCCTCAGCAGAAAGCCATTCGCCGGCTTGTCAGGCGCATGGGAGAGGGCATGATCTGGTCCAGCCGGATTTTTGCTGAACAGGACGGTATCCTGCGGTTTCCGGGGCAGCTATCGCGCTACTGCTGGCACGTGTTGGGCACGCCGGTTCTTTTTGCAGATGAAGTGCAGCGATTGGATCAAGGTTTTGCATCGGAAATTGATGATCAGCGGCTGCGGCTATGCGCTGTGGTCGGCGAGGTGATTCAGCTGGCCAATATCACGCGTGATCTGGAAAAAGATTATGAAAGCGGAATTTTCTACCACCCGGATCTTCCGGGCCCAGAAGGCAGCCGTCGTGAACGGCGTATTCGCGAAGTGCGTTCCGAACTAATCCTTCGCGCCATTCGCCGCCTTCGCGAGTTTCCCAAATTTTTTGGCTCAATCCCGACACCTCAAATTTCACGCGCTCGCGGGGCGGCGATGCTTCTGATCATAACCACCTATGCTTATTACTGGCGTGCAGCTCAAAAAGTTGGGCTGCCGGCTTTTGATGACCGGCAGCGCATCTCCCGCTTTGGCGGAGCGTTGATCTGGCTAAAGTGTGTTATATCACGCCGGGCCACTTCGCGCTTTTTGAGATGGCTCGAAAAGACGGTTTTGATTGCCTTTGATCGCTGTCAACCCGAGGCGTCCAAGCCCTTTATCTGGGAGGATGGGGGGTTTGATGTCGTGAAACTCGTGAAGAAAACGCCTCGCTTGTAATTGCGGCTTGAGACGCCCGCGTATGCATGGGCGGATGTCATCTCCATTTTTATTGAAATGGGCATTGCCGACTGAATCAGTCGTCAGTGAAATCCAGCGTATGAGGGTAGTTTTGGTAATAATGAGAGTTTTTCCAGCCCTTTTTGAGGGCTTGATTGAATTTGTAAACAGCAAAAAAATTAGTCGAGTTGCGGAGGCTAAACAGCGAACGGATCAGGCGATATGGGTAATTGGGAAAAGAATAGATGTTTTTTTTGAGAAAATTGTTGCCGATGTATATCGTTTTAATCGGCACCGCCTGCGGCTGGTGAACCATGTACGAGAATCGATATTTATCCCAATCCCGGGGGTAATCCTCGTAAAGGATGCGTCCTGCTTTTTTTAACTGGTCCATCAAGGCCGTCCCTGGAAGCGGCGTCAGCAAGGTGATCTGGATAATGTCGATGCCGGAGTGAACCAGAAACCTGGCCAATCTTTCAAAGTAAGCCGGTGATTCATAGTCATTGCCGATGATGAATGCACCATAAACAGCAATTCCGTATTTGTGAAAAATATTCACTACCTTTTTGTAGTTTTGGATTCCGATCTTAATATTGACTCCTTTTTTCATATCGATCAAGGCGTCTTTGCTAATCGACTCAAAACCCATAAACACAAAAATACAGCCAGCCCGTGCTGCCATTTCGATTACGGCTTCATTGTCTGCCGCATTGATAGAGGTCTGCATCCACCATTTCAGATTCAGGCCGCGGTCGACCATGCCCCTAAATAATTCCATTGCTCGCGTGTGGCTTTTTGGGCTGTAGCCGATCAAATTATCATCGACGAATGCGATGAATTTTTCTTTCAGATCTGCCAGCTCCGTAAGAACGTCCTGTGCATTGCGCTGACGGAATTCTTTGCCCAGGTAACGAGATACCGAGCAAAAATGGCAATTAAACGGACAGCCCCGCGACGTTTGAACCGAATGCCAAAAATAATTCGGGTTCAGCAGATCCCGACGCGGCAGAATGGAATCACGATCATATTCGATTTTGGGTCCGACGTATATACTGGCAAGGCAGTTACTTTCAAAGTCGGCTAAAACTTTCGGCCAGATGCCTTCGACCTCCCCGACAACGACTGCATCTGCAAATTGTCGGGCCTCATCCGGAATCATAGAGGCATGGATACCGCCAATCACCACCTTTATATTTCGTTTGCGATAGATCCGGGCGATTTCATACGCTCTGGTGATGTTACTCGTAAAGGCCGTAATTCCAACCAGATCGGCGTCTTCGAGCTGAATTTCCTCGAAGTTTTCATCCACTATTTCGACATTCCAGTTTGAAGGTGTCGCGGCGGCAATGTAAGCCAGTCCCAATGGTTGAAAAGTGGAAAACCTGCTGAGCAGCAAACCGCTTCGGCGTCCAACCGGGTTTATCAATAGCAGCTTTTTCATCGTGCCTATCGGTCTTGAATTATTTACGGTCATCTGATGATTTCGCTTACCCTGAACAAAGGTTTTCCTATTCCAGGGATGCGCATGTCTTCAGGCCGCTTGCACCACCTTCCCCGATATATGCGAGCAGAGCAATCGAAATTCAATTTAATCCGATTCGGCGAATGATCTCCAAAGCCGCCTGATAGTTTTTGCCTTTAAATTTCAATTTTAATGCGGCCTTCAGCATTTCAGCGCTGATGATTCGGTTTAATTTGGCCAGCACCGCCAAAGAGGCCAGGGCCCAATCTGTGCGTTTGATTCCTTGGTTTTTAAAATCGACCTGATGAATGCGGGCCTTGCTGGCCGGCAGGTTTACGCCGCTGATTTGAATGACCAGCGCATCTTTTGCCAAACGTTCAAACAGATCCTGGCGCCGATCGATCCCTTCCTGATCCAGTGCCACCACCGCCGCGGGGTCGTCAATTCCGGTAAAGTCGATTTCCTCGGGTGATAAAATCAACTCGCTGATCGAAGGTCCTCTGAGTACGGTGATGTTGTATTCATTTTTCTGCGTGGTCTTCAATCCGGCTGTCAGCCCGGCAATGCACAGGAGTTCACCCGCGGTTAAGATCCGCTGTCCGGCACCGCCGAGCAGAATAATTTCCTGACGAGCGACCTGGGGAGCTTCGTACTGGGCCTCGATGACAGCCGGCTGCTGGGCTTTTTTCTGGACGGCCGCCATTTTACGATAATGCTGTCCGTATTCGGGGCGGGTATTTTCAGCCACAATGCCCTCCAACGGGGGCAGTTTCGCCAGGGCCTCATCTATCATTTTCGTCGTCAGGCGATTTTTTTTGGTATAGCGTCCTGGACAGATGCCCCAGATGTCCATCACCGAAAACCCTTTATACTCAACAGCGCGCTGAATTTCTTTGGCAAGATTTTTACGAAAACCTGAGCATCGCATGACCCACGGCGCACCGGCGCTGCGAGCGACGCCACAAATATCCAAGGGACGCTCCAACTGGTTTAAAAACGCGGAGCCCAACTGCGCATCCGCCGGCGTCGTTGCTGAAAACTGCCCACCGGTCATACCGAAATTAAAATTGTTTAAAATAAGCAGTGTTAGATCCAGATTGCGTCGACAGGCCGCTAACAGATGGGCACCCCCGATGCCCTGTCCCCCGTCTCCCATGGTGACCACCACCTTCAGTTCCGGCTGCGCCATTTTTATACCGGTCGCGTATGTGAGGGCCCGACCGTGCAGACCGTGGAAGGCATGGGTGTGGAAAAACGTGTCGAACAGGCCGGAGCAGCCGATATCGCTGACGATAACGACCTGATGCCCGGCGAGGCGCATAGCCTGAAATGCCTGATCCAGGGTGTGTGTTATACGTTCATGGGTGCACCCCGGACAAAAAACGGGCGGTCTTTCAATATTTAAAAAACTATTCACTCTCGATGGCTTCCATGATTTGGGCAGGGGTGATGAGCCGGCCGTCCATTTGGCCTAAAAAATCAATTTGTTTTTCCGGCAGGATGCGTTTTATTTCCGACACGTATTGCCCCATATTCATCTCGACGACGACAAGCCGCTTGACGCTTCGAGCGGCCTGGCGGATGAGATGCTCCGGCACAGGCCATAATGTTTTCAGAATCAATAAAGAAAGCGGATTGCCCGGGCGGTTATGCTGATTGTAAACGGCTTTTGCAGCACGCGCGGTTACACCATAGGCGATTAAAAGGGTATCGGCATTGTTGCTGGTAAACATTTCATGAAATGTCAGGTGATCAACTGCTGATATCAGCTTATGCTTTAGGCGATTCTGACTGCGGGCAATTTCATCCGGATCGGTGGTAATATATCCATGCGGGCCATGGGTCGAAGAGGTCTGGCGAACCAATGCCTTGCCGCCGATTGGAAGAAAGCCCGGTACGGATTGTCCGGTGTCTGTTTGAAAGGGTTGAAAGGGCTGTTTCGATGGCGCAGACGTTCGCGAGATGATTTCGGGGAGGTCCAATCCGTCTAAATCAATGTTTTCCCGGGTCATCCCGATTTCCTTGTTGGAAGCAATAAATACCGGGCAGCGAAATTTCTCGGCCAGATTAAAGGCATGCAAGGTCAAGGTAAAGCAGTCATTTACATCTACCGGTGCTAAAACAATGACCGGCAGGCCCCCGCTGCTTCCCCAGCGCAAAAAATTAATATCGCCATCGGCCCCCCGGGTTGCCGATCCGGTAGAAGGCCCGAGCCGCTGCACATCGACAATAACAATTGGAATCTCACTGCCGACTGCAAATGATATATTCTCGCTGTACAGGCTGATTCCCGGTCCCGATGTGGCGGTCATCACTTTCATTCCGGCCATGGATGCCCCCAGGCAAAATCCAATAGAGGCGATTTCATCTTCGCCCTGAAGGCAAATCCCGCCAGCGGAGGGCAGCAGGTCGAGCATGGCCTGATAAATAGTGGTGGCCGGTGTTATGGGATAACCCGCAAAAAAATTACAACCTGCCGCTATAGCTCCGCGAGCGATCGCTTCGTTGCCTTCCAGTAGACTGTATGCCATACACACTCCTTTTTTTTCGGTTAATCCATTTTGCGGTCCTATCCCGTGCGGGGTTTCGGCCGCTGCCGGCCGCAGCAAATCTTTCCCAGGCTTTGGCAACGCCCCCATAATCTTGAGTATGCCCCGTAACAGGCAACGAAGTTAATCGCTGCCGACAATTGATTGATGCAAACACCAGGCGGGCTGAACTACATCTTAAAGGAGCTGCTGGATTGTACCTCTTTTTCTCCAGTTTCAAACCTCCAGCGGGTTTTTTGATTAACCGGTGCCTTCTCCTGCCATGGATAGCGGATCCGAGAATGAGACGAGGCTTCCAGGGCATCAACAAGCGCACGCACTATTATGGGGATATCGCGGGTGGTTAAGTCACACTCGCTGAATTGTTCGTCAGCAATCCGTTTGCCGACAATTAATTGAACCATTTTTTCAAGCTTAATGTGGGTCGGATCCTGCATTGAGCGTGAGGCGGCTTCGGCCGCGTCAACGATCATGAGAATGGCTGCTTCAATGCTTTGGGGCTTGGGGCCCGGATACCTGAAATCCGCTTTATCAATCGTTTGCTTGGGCTGATTTTTAGCAGCGATATTATAAAAATATTCCATGAGCTGTGTTCCGTGATGCTGCAGAATCAAATCCACAATCGCTCGCGGCAGTCTGGAACCCATGGCTATTTTTATTCCATGTTTTACATGATTGATAATGAGTTCCGTACTTTCCCAGGGATCTAAGACGTCATGCGGATTTTCGCTGTTGTACTGATTTTCGATAAAATTCTTAGGTGTTTCCATCTTACCGATGTCGTGGTAATAGGCGCCAACCCTTAAAAGCAGTGAATTCGCTCCGATCGCTTCGCCCACCGACTGCGCCAGATAGGCGACGGTCATGGAGTGCTGATATGTACCTGGAGCTTCTTTCAGCAGTTTCTTCATCAGCGGACGCTGCAGATCCGTATATCGGTTCAACTTGAATGTTGAAGCTGTATCCCAGCTGATTTCAAGCAGCGGCAATAACAACAACGCTAAAGGTCCGGCAACCAGACCGCCGGCAAATGCCCAGCTCAGCCGCTCTAATATAGCGGCGTTGAGAGCCTCTTTTACAAGAAACGAGCTGATGCTCTGCAGACTGGCGGCCGTCGGAAGGACAGCTTGCCAGTTTAGGCTGAAGGCCAGCACACTGATGCTGTTGACCAGCCCCACCCCCAAGGAAGGTAGAATAATTTGCCAGCGCTTTTGTATATTGACCGAGACCAGGACTGCGGTCAGCCCGCCGAAGATAAAATAGAGTATAATGAGGTATTGGGGCCCGGCAAATAGGCTTACCAGGATGGTTCCGACAACCGCAGTGCCGATGGCCGTCAGTTTTTCCTGGTTTAATGAGACGACCAGCAGCGGTAAGAAGGCGAAGGGCAGGGCATAGATTGGGAACGGAGTGAACAGTAGACAGCCCTTCAAGATAAATACACACAAAATTAACAATGAAAGCAATGGACGTTGCGGCGGTGCTTTGCGGGTTCCTGTCGTCAGCATCTGGGATAGAAATACATTATAAAATATCACCATAAATAAAATGGTAAACAGGCTCCACGGCACGCTCCGGTAGATCTCTTTGATTTGTTGCTTTTGAAAC
>JASFTL010000101.1:0-10083 GCA_050053555.1 Desulfobacterales bacterium | reverse complement strand
CAACACCCTTTGCGTTCTGGATCGAAAAACCATCGATATTCGAGAACGACTGGCAGGCGACCTGAATGGGGTCAGATATTACAAGCTATGTCATCGATTCGATCATGCACTTCTGGCGAGGGAGAAAAAATCCTGTGAAAGATAACGGATTGATAAAACCGGATTAAATAACAATAGGTCTACCGTCTAAAATTGATGAGGCTCGTATCGAGCCAGCCGTATGCGGCCACGTCGATGACCTCACCGGCAAAAGGCAGGCGCTGGTTCCGTAAATAAATACCGTTTATTCTTTCATAAAATCGCCGGTAAGGATTATGCTCGAGAACCCATACGAGCATTGAATAGATGCCGAAATGATTGAACTGTGTTGCCAGGGCTGAAACCAGTTTTGTCCCGATACCCTGCCGCTGGTGATTTTTGAGTACATACAGTGCATAAATTTCACCATTATAGATATTGTCTCCCTGCCTCTCGTATCCACCGCTGATAAAACCAATCACCCCGCCGGCATCTTCGGCAACATAACTGACGACCTGGCGGCTTTGCTGCTCATTCAAAAAGCCCTGCTCGAGATGGGGTGCTGACATCGCGTATAAGTAACCATATGGAACAACACCAAGATAGGTGTCCTGCCAGGTTTGAACATATACGCGAGACATTGCAGGCACATCATAATTTTGGGAAGGCCGAATCACCATGGCAACCACCATAAATCAAAATCATCTCTATGGCTACAAAATAATACCTGTAAACCCGTTTGGAAATATATAGATAATGTGTAATCGGCTTGGACTTGAAAATGATAAGCGAAATGAAAAGCGATAACCCGAATCCATGCAAGGCCACGGAATGAAGCCTAAAATTCTGTTAGGCAGAATGGGAAAGATTTTGCCTTGAAAGCAAACGCACTTTTATGCTTCAGCCAGCCGAATGTCGGCATTGTCAATATATTTCACGGCTGCGGCAGCTTTATATTTGCGGTGGTGGAAAACTTTTATTAACTTAATCGCAAATTGAATATTTTCATCGTGCGTCCCTTGAAAACGAACGCCGTATCCAATCATACCGGAACCATTTTCTTTTGTATAAACGACGTTTGCCTTGATTTCTATCAAATTGTTATCTAAATCAACGGACATCAAGGATACGTTTTCGGATAAAATTAGCCGGGGGGTCTCAAGATGGATTCCGCCCTGACTGATATTCAGCGCTCTTCCGATACTTTGATCTGTAATCTCACCGTCTTCCCTTATTGACAGGTAGGAAATAAGGTTACAGGTTTCGACTCTCGGATACTTCCTCTGCTCCATCTCCATCATTCTTCTCTCTGCTCTCATTTGTAGATCAACTCCGGTTAGGCATAATACAAATTCAGTAGGTGCATTCCCCAAAAAATCCCAATCGTTTGATAAAATTTAGGTGCTGAACAGAGCATATTTCGTGCCATTAAACTCAATTCAGCATGGAACTAAAGGCTTTCGAAATTATAATAAAATATCAAAAGGATATAAATACCCGCATAAGATTGAAGAATGGTTTACAAAAATTCCTCCATTTTTTGGAGGGTAAATGTGAAATTTAGGAAATAATTTCTATAACAAAAAGTAAACAGCTCATGAGAATCAAGAGGGTTAATTATGGATGGAAATTAACCGGGGCCGCAAGGCATCCGCGCCAGATTTTCGAGTTCTTTATCGTAGCGATCGATTAGATTCTCCCACGCAAATCTGGCCATTGCCAGTGCAAGTTCATGGCGCAGCGCCTCAAATCCGGAAAAATTTCTGATCAGCCGGAAGAGCTTTTGCACGAGTTCAGCGCGGTTCTCGTATAGAACATGGGAATGAAAGCCATCCGGAATGATCTCCGGGTAAACCAGCCTGGCCGGCACGAGAGGAAAACATCCGTAGCGAATGGCCTCAACGACTGAAATTCCAAAGTTTTCCTGCTGAGCGCAACTGATGACGATGGATCCGCGCTGAAGCCATTTTAAATATTCCTCGCGCGATTCCACATATCCGTATTGCACGATTCGGCCCCCGTACCGATCCCGGGCGCCGATAAACGCTTTTGGAATTGCCTGGCTATTTTCGCCAAGCAGCGCAAGGCGGAACTCGGCCCCTTTTTCCAATACCGCGTCCAGGGCACCAAAAAATTCATCCGGAGATTTGTCAAACTCCCAGCGATGATTCCAAACGATCAGGGGCGGCAATTCCCGCGCTGAATCGGTAACTGATACCTCATCTGCCGGAAACCGACACCCGGGATACAGAACGTCGGCCTTAGAGCGGATTTCATCCACCACCCATTTGGGCCGGTACTCAGGCATCATCTTTAAGAAGCCCGGAAGTTGCGAAAAAAAAGCATCGCTGTGGGTCCGGGAATTAAATAAAAGCCTGTCAGCCGCAAGGGCGGTCGTAATATCTGTAAAACCGAATTGATAATCCATATGCTCGCCGGGTGCCAGAGGGTACGTGAGCTGATTTTCGTGAAAATAAACCAGGGCCGGAGGACAGACAGTTTTGCAGAGTGCTTTGAAATCCGACAGGCTCATCAAGTCGGTCGTAATCAAAGCGTTATAACTTTCGAGAGAGGAGATTTTTTTGACGAAATAGAGGGCGGCGCCGCGCATACGCCACTTCCAGAAGCGGGCCGGCAGGGCTACCAGCTCAATGCTGTGTCGAGAATGAGAGATCAAACCCCTGGCGAACTCCCGATGCGAGCCGCCATAAAAAGGTTCCAGGAACAAAAATTTTAATTTTTTCTTCACGTTTTAGATTTGAGCAGCAAAGGCGGGACGGCAATCATCACCCACCTGAGCTTTTGAGTCTAACAAAATTCAACGGTTGCCGTCTATTTCCTCCAGTACCCACTCGGTACCGATCAGTTCATTGACAATCATGGGCGACTCAGTGGTGTGACTGCAACCGGCGATCATAAGCAGCCTAAAGATTAACACCGAACATTTGAGCATCATCGACATGGCCTCCTTTTTTCTGTCAGTATTCTGCCAGAATATAAAAGCACGTGTAAAAAGTGTCAAATCTTGAATTGTAAAGCGGAATGTTGTAACTTCAGTTAACTCCGCCTGTAATGTAAAGAAATATTTGCTCATGAAAATGATGGATTCAAAAATATCAATGAGGGCCAATACATTTTCATTTATCTTTCATTGCCCTGAGCGTGAAGATAAAAATGTTAACCTGTTCTATTCCAAAGGAGTTTGACATGAGAGTCGTTCAAATCAGCAAAGTAGAGAAAGAGGCTTTCTCCAGCCCACTGTTCACGGGTTCGGAC
Source organism: Desulfobacterales bacterium (assembly GCA_050053555.1). Classification (GTDB taxonomy): domain Bacteria; phylum Desulfobacterota; class Desulfobacteria; order Desulfobacterales; family JAHEIW01; genus JAHEIW01. The sequence continues at coordinate 6,789 of JASFTL010000101.1, read as the reverse complement.
GTTACTAGACAGATTTTGTTGCCGGACAGCAAAGAATACAACCTGAATATCGTAAATTTCGGCAGAGGCGTTCGCAATAAATTTCACGCACATGATAGTGAACAGATTCTGATCGTCACATCCGGGAAGGGAATAATCGCCACAGAAAAAGAAGAAAAAACGATATCAGAGGGTGATGTCGTTATCATTCCAGCCGGCGAAAAACACTGGCATGGCGCCACGGAGGACTCGGATTTCGCTCACATTTATGTGTCGAGATTAGGGACGAAACTAACCCAAATTGAGGAATAAGCATGAACAATGATCCTAACCGACTGTACGCACCGTCAAATGTTACAGATCAGCCTGGCTTTCACCTTTTCGATTTCATCAGTTTGTTCTACAAAATGAATAGACATCTCCGATCTTCGCTTAAGCTGCTCTTTGCAACGCCATATCGCATCTCTGTGCTTCTCACCGTGCTGATATGTATGTTTAATTACTCAAATGCTCAGGCTCAAAATCAACCTGTACAACCCAGCATGATCGAGCTAAAAGTGGAAACCTCCCGGCCCCGACAAACTGCAGGGACAGGGCTTGGGGTTACGGCGGATATCAAAAATGTTTCTAATTCAAAAATCTACCTTCATGAAAAAAGAATTACAATGACACTGCCGCCTGAGCTGGAAGGCCCTTTTCAGGGAATAAGGGGGTTGTGGGCATTCTTTCCCTCGGTATGGAATGAGCCTTATGAAAGATATGAAAATGTTATCGCATTGCAACCCGGAGATACATACAAGGTCTTCTGGGCGAAAAAACCGGTAAGGCATGGGAAACAGGAAGCTTCTGAAACGCCGGCCAATTTCCTAAAAAATGTGATTGATATTATTCGATCCGAGTTAAATTTTATTTTCTTCACACCCGGTGAATATAAAATAAGCGTCCTGGCGCATTATTGGACCGATGCCAATCTTCCAGAAGATGATTACCGTATTGTGAGTGAGAGTATCACGGTTCAGGTTGGAGCACCCCAATCGGTTATTCTGCTGGGTGCAGCACTCGGAGGCCTAATTGCCTACCTTATCTTGCCACATGGCAGACGCAGATTGATTGGAACTGTGGACACAGCCCTTAAGGGAAAATCAATTTTAATTAAACGCATTTCCAAGGAAGGGGTCGGCATCCTTGGAGCTGTACTGCTGAGCGCAATGGTCACTATTTTGCTTTCGCGCATTTCTGAGACGCAATTTGTTATCCGCGTTACGGTTAACGACTTTTGGGGGGCGATCGCCATCGGTTTTGTGGCCAACTATGCCGGCACAAAAATTCTTGACAAAATAATACCTGAATCTACTCATACTTCGGCCCGTCAGAAAAAACCGACTCAAAAGCCAACCAAAACAACCAAAAAACAACAGCCCTGAAAATTGGGGACAGGCATTCTTTCGGGACAGTTTAAAGAAAAAATGGTGACGGTCGCCATGAAATGAATTTCAGAACCCCATCTTTCAAAATGAGAAGTGGGTTTGTTATTTGGCAGGATGGCGTTCCGCTTATTGTTACGGCCCTAAAAAAATAAAAATAAACCACTTCCTATGATTCTACCTCAACATCGGCAAGCTGCATCTTACGGTTTTCCGTAAGCCGCTCGTTGATATAGTTTACATCCGCCTTGATCTCCTGCGCCAGTGACCGCATCTGCTCCGCACTGATAATGTTCTCTTCGGAAAAAAGGTAAACGAGCGCCTTTTCGGCGATACAGCTCACCTTAAGCGCGTTTACCATAATCGGCTCCGGGTTTTCGGCTTTGATGTATCTTTGCGTAAAATGTTTGTAGAGCTGCGAGCGTTCGATATCATGCTTCAGCAGGTTGAGCTCCTCGAGCAGGGGTTTGACGTCTCCGCCATAGGCCAGTTCCCCGAGTGGTTTCAGGATCATGAAAGTGTACTCTTTACCGGGCAGATAGTGGTGGTGGTCGCAGCGCGTCGAATAGTTCGGGAACTTGGGGTCATCCGTAAGTTTGTCGCCACCCACGATGATGAGCGGATCGAAATAAAGGGCGGGACACTCTGCGCCTTCCACCGAGTAATATCGGTAGGTGTAATAAGAGTCGGCAATGCAGTCGGGGTGCTCACAGTAAGCGGTGAGGGGAAACACATCGGTCGAATCCTCCATGATGAACCTGGCTGTGCGGTTGAACAGGTCTTTACGGAAGTTGAGGATGAGCATTGGAAAAATGAAATTCAGACTCTGCTGCATGGCATACTGGTTAATCACGTAAGCAATGCGTTCATCGAAAAATTCAACCTCGTCAATGATCCAGGTGCCGACGGTAGGATTGCTCTCAAAGACTTTTTCGAGTGCAAAAGAATCCTCAATGCTGGCGATATTATTTCCGGGAACCACATACCCACCCCGGTAGGCAATGGAGTTGGCGGGATACTCGGCGAATCGTTTGTCATCAATTTTGGAACGGATATAAAAAACGTTGCGGCGGTCAACCCTCTCGCTGGTCGTCAGTTGGCGAACCTTATCGGACTTGCGCATAGCCACCTCGGAGTCACGGTATATGCGGGCTGAAAACTCGGACTTGCCGGATCCCATAGGACCGATGATGAGGATTCTGCGGTCTGACTTGGTAAAATCGAAATGATTGATGGAATGATGAATGCGAAGGTCTGGAAAACCGAGACTCTTCATGAAACTCTGCGTCTGTTCCATATTATCGATGAGCGCCAAAATTGTTCCTCCCTGCAAAATGTTTAATTATCGTATATAGTAAACGGATGTCAATATGGGTTCAGGTTCAAAGGTTCAAGGGTTGACAAAGGATTAAAAAAGAAATTCCGTTGCCATATTTAGAAATGAAATTTATAGTGAGAGCCTTAGACACCCACCTGATTTTTTAAAAAAGAAGGATTCAACGTAATGAAGAAAAATGTCGGTTGCATCATGAAAGCAACAATTCTGATTATGTTGGTGCTTGCGGGGGCAGCTATTTCAGGGCAGGCGCAGCCGGTCATTGAAAACGCCATTTATTATACGGATTGCTGGTATGACAATCCCCTTGGCTGGCAGCCAGGGCACCATTTCGTGGCCTGCGCCAAAATCAACGGCTCGGCACCGATCACTGCGGAAGCGAAAGATCAAAATGGTACAATCGTTTTTCTATCTCACGACCGGGGTAACTGGTACTGTCGGTTAGTCGACGGAGAGTTGATGACAGGTGTGCTGACCATAAACGCTACAGACCGCAATGGGGCGATCGCAAAAAAACAATCAAATAATCTGGATCGTATTCGAAAAGTACAAGCCGCGCAAAATATTCGCTTCAGCAATGAATCGATCTCGCCGGCTATTTCTTGGGATCCGATTGCTGATATTGATAGGTACTATGTCAGTATATACCAATTATCAAACCAAGAGGAGGTCTTTCGCAGCCCCCGTCTGAAACGTACGGGTTACCAAGTGCCTGATTATGTTATGGCTTTCGGAACAAGCTACGAATTCCGCATTCTGGCTCACGATTACGACGTTTGCAGCCAGCATGCCTCAGGTCTTTGCGTCGAAAACCGGTCCAGCACCTGGAGCCGGGATTTTACGCCCCGAGCAGTTCAATAAACATTCCGGGCAACGAATAAAACCCCAATTCTCTTATTGAAAATTGGGGTCCTGGCTTTGACAAAACAGGGCAGGATGAATCACCCGTTTTAGACTGTATGGAAATATCTGTGACGATCGAACAGGCACAAACGGCCGCTCGTAAAATGATCTGTAGATAAATCAACTACGAATCATCCGGGCAGACACTCGACCACTTGCTGACTCGAATGCAACTATCGCGTCGTTCGTGTTGCTGTCTGCGATCTCTTGCTTGTCTTCTCTCGATGCCACCGTTTTCAAAATAATCCGAATCATAGACTGCACGCCTGTCCTCTCCGGATCGACGATCAACATAGGGGTCGGCGGTTCGGTCGTCTATCAAATTTGTTTTTTCGTTCACTTCTGAGTACCTCCTGCTATTGCCTATTAACGTAATCACAGAAATTCATAAATCAACACGGCGCTTTTCCGGCCGATCGGCAAAAGCGATCTTCAGGCACAGGGTGTCCGGTATTTCAGAAAAAAGATTTGCGCTCACCCAAACTTGTCGATATATATCCAGATTAAAGGAGGTATTTATCATGCCCCATCCTTCAAAAACCGTCGATGGATTTCGTTTTATGCCCCCGGCCCTGCGCGCCTGGACCAGCAAGGACATTCCGGACCAGCCCTATGGCGGGAAGATCCCCTGGACACCGTTGAAAAAATCGATCAAAGAAACCACTTTCACGCTGGTAACCACGGCGGGTATCAGCATGAAAACGGACCCGCCTTTTGATATGGAACGCGAAAAAATCGAGCCGGCGTGGGGTGACCCGAGCTATCGAGAGATTCCAAGTACGGCCACTGAAAGCGACATCGAGGTGAATCACCTCCACATCAACACCGAATATATCAAAAAGGATATCAATGTCATGCTTCCGCTGACAAGGTTCAGGGAATTCGAGCAAGAAGGCATTATCGGAAAACTGGCGGCCATCTGTTATTCGTATTACGGTTTTCAGACAGATCCAACTGCACTTCTGGAAGAGACCATGCCCAAAGTGGCAGCCAGAATGCGGGAGGAAAATATCGAAGCCGTTTTGCTCACGCCGGCCTGACCGTTCTGCTGCCGGTCCGTGGGACAGGTCGCACATCATTTAGAAGCACAGGGGTTTTCAACCGTAACCCTGACGAACACGCCTGAATTTCACAGGCAGGTCGGTATTCCGCGCGTGGCGGCAATTGAATATCCCTATGGCCGCCCGGTGGGGCAGGTTCACGATCGGGACGGGCAAAGGGAGGTGCTGCTAGAGGCGCTATCTGCTTTAGAAAAAGCGAAAGAACCCGGGCAGATATTTCATCTGCCGTTTACCTGGCCCGAGGAGCCCAAAAAAGTCGACTGGCACCCCCCGGAAATGTCTCCGATCGTAAAACACAATCTGGATGAGATTAAGCGAGCCGGGGCTGAAGCCAGCAAACAGTGAGGTTGAGCCAGTTTTCCGTTGCCCCGTTGAGCCTGTCGAAAATAAACCAGATAAAGATCTTTTTTTCAACCGGCTAAAGAGAACAGGCCAATCGGCAAACCCGAGAATAGCTTTCGGCTATATAAAAACTGAATTCTTACTCGCTGAGCAACCAGTTATAGGCTCTGGAAAAACCCCTTAATGAAAATGTCGGATGCTGGGTGATGTCAGGGTCAGAATCGTACTCAAACTTGATTTGCAAACCTTTTTGCATGGTGTTAATGAGTTCACCCTTTTTCGGAACAGCATCTATTAGACAATTGGACTCACAGCCCTTCTTCGCAGAGCGAATCGCCAGGGTGTCAACGCGGTCAATCTGGTAAGAATAATATTCCGCTGCCATTGCTTTTTTAGATTCCAAAGTCAGCTGGACCATCTCCTGGTCTGAATCCGAATCCGACAGCCACAAGGTGCTGATACCATCATTGGCATAGGACCCAATTTTTTTGCTTTGCTCCTGGGTCAGTGGGTCCGGCTTTGCAATACCAATCCAATCAGCAAACTTTAGCTGCTCTGCAAAACAGCTGCTGCAAAACATCATTATTAAAAAAAACATGGCAGCAAATAAACGACTTGGAGATACCACCATCATTCGTCTTCTCATAATGGACGCCTTTCAGCTAAGTTGTATTTGCCCTTAATTTTAAATGGATTGAATCCGTATTGCAAGGGAGAAAAGGCGGGCGGCTTTGAAAGATTAGCGTTTAAGAAGGATTCCATGAGTATTCCAACAAAAACAACCATACTTAATCATCGGGTACCGTTACCTTTGCTTTATCAGTTAAAAATTTTTGAAGCATGGCAATATGGTCGTTTTCCTCTGCGATGATCTTTTCTAAATGGATGAGCGTATTATTATCCTCGATAAACGGCTTAAGCGTCTCATAAAACAGGACCGTATCTTTTTCAAACTCGATAAAAATAGAAATTAAATCATCTGTTCGCTCCGCTTTAGAAAAATCAACGTCCCGGTGGGAAAAGCTTTTTTCACCCAGCATATCCCCGAAAATTTCACGGCCCATCTCCTGTATGAAGGGATTGATGGAATCGGTCTCAAGTTTCTGCTTCAAATCAGAGAACCACCTGGCATGTTTGACTTCCTCATCCGCCATCCACACCAGCAAAGCAATCAGATCCGGTTTGGAAACCTCATCAACCGCTTTGCGGTAAACGGATTCACCATTTTTCTCCAGCCGAATCGCCAAATCCAATATTTCATGAATTGAAAACAACATCAGCCTCTTATCTTTTGGGGTTAATGGTATATAAATATCTACCAGCATAAAATAAATAAAGCAATGGAAGAAAAGCAGTATGTCTGTGAGCGATTGAAATTTATGCCCAAAAGCTCACAGCCCGGTACCAATTTGAATCAGGCGCTAAAGATATTGACTTTAAAAATGCAGCGTGATAAAAATGCCATAAATCAATTGGAATGTGCCAACCCAAAACGAGAGGTCGTCATGGGAAGATTATAAAAACCCCATTTCTTATCCAGAGATGGGGTTTTTTTATGAATAAAGGAAGGACGCATTTCTTTCGATTGGAAAACAGGCCTTAAGGGGGTTCTGTTTTGAAAAGAGCCGCCATTTTGGCAATTGGCATATGTATTGCTCTTATGCTTGCCGATTTTTCCCGCCTTTGCGCCTCCGACCGCGGATTAAATTTAGTTGTTGTAGAAACATCGCTGGGCAACCACATT
>JASFTL010000100.1:0-10105 GCA_050053555.1 Desulfobacterales bacterium | reverse complement strand
TTTTTCTCTGTTGATAGTTTCTATCAAGCTTATTGGTTTCGGTTTCAGAAATCAGATAACAGAGGTCAGATGACAGATGGGAAAAGTCGGAAAAATTAGGCACCCTATCTGTCTTCTGTTTTCTGTCATCTGTTTGCTGACACCTGAACACTGACACCTGAACACTGACACCTGAACACTGACACCTGAACACTGACACCTGATTCCTATCCCCTGCGAAGTTTGTTCATCGGCAGCGATAAAAACGAGTGCATCGTCTGGCTGAACGGAAAAAACATTAAAAACAAATTGGCAAAAAATACATGCAAGACCAGCATAAACGAATGACCCGTAACGGTCACCTCAGCCGGCAAATACGGTCTAAAATACAGCAGGCTGGAAAGATATTGCCGATAGTGGTCAACGGATAATTCCTCATAAAAGTACCATCTTCGGGCCCAGTCCATCTGGCTGCCAAAAAGAACCACCAAAAATAATAAAATTAGAAGATAATAGTCTTCCGGAACTGAAAGTTCGCGCACCGGTGAGATAAAGCGGCGAAATAGGAAATAGAGCAGTGCAATCGATGCAATCAGCCCGACAAATCCCTTTCCCAGGAAAATTTCATGGGGAATGAGTTGCAGGGTTTCGATTTCACCGAACAATTCCAGATGGCCTATAATCAGCAGCAAGATGCAGATGTGAAAGGCCATCAAAAATACCCACAGCACCGGTTTGTGTCTGCGGACGGTGGGAAACAGAAAGGTATCATGCAAGGCCCAAAGCCACCCGGGTTTTTTCTCAGGATAAATCTGAAGTGTTGCCGGATGGCTGGGTTCCCGAAAGATCTTTATCAACCGGACCGCGGTGCCGATAAAAAAGGTGGCAAAGGCCACGTAGACCATCGGCACCAGGATGATATAGTACAAAGTCTCCAATTCTTCCTCCTATGCATTGCGTTTAATGTAGAACTTTATAACGTCATCATCTTGTTCGGTTTTTAATATTTCGTTTCCGCTGGTCCTGGCCCAGGCCGGAAAATCGGTTAATGAACCGGGGTCCGTTGAAAGGGCCTCTATGACCTGCCCGATCTCAACATCTTTAATGCCTTTGCTGACTTTTACAACCGGCATCGGGCATGGTAACCCTTTCAGATCAAATACCTTATCAACTTTAATGTCATCACTCATTTTGTTCCTCCTACTCCGGGTTCACCGGCATATTTTTGCGGTTTAATAAAATTTTTCGAAAATGAATAAAAATTATTTAAATCCAAGGGTTCTAGATAAAAAGTTGGACCTTACTGCTGGCGGCCTCTTCTAAAAATCTAGCGACACCGCAGAACTCTAAATTCTTGTAGTCGATCATTTCCTCGCGTTTAATTCCCATCAGATCCATGGTCATCTCACAGACGAAGATCCGCACGCCCAATTCTTCGGCCAATTCCAGCATTTGCTCCACGGACGCCACATTCTTCTTTTTCATCAGTGATTTCATCATGGCCGTACCCATGCCGCCCATGTTCATCTTGGACAATTTGGTCTGGGTGGTGCCTTTGGGCATCATCGCGCCAAACATCTTACTCATGATATCCTTACCGCCGACGCTTTTGCCTTTGTCCCTGAGCATGGGGGTGCCCCAGAAGGTGAAAAACATGACCGCGTCCATTCCCATGGCAACGGCTCCGGTGGCGATAACAAAAGCAGCGATAGCTTTGTCAAGATCCCCGCTGAAAACGACCATAGAACATTTGTCTTCCGGGGTCTTTTTGCTCAAAGCATCCATCTGAGATTTTAATTCTGTTAATTGATTTTCAATATTTTCCATATCCATGATTTGCCTCCTTGTTAGGGTGTTGAAGATTTCCTGTTATTTCTAATGTAGACGGCCAGAATTGAAATTGGTTTATAGTATGAACTTTTTATGCCAGAACATCATTCACTTCAAGATAAGTTGAATTCTTTCAGCTTCAGCACTCGACGCATGCCATCATAAAACCCAAGCGCTGAACGATCAGACCATCATCTCTTTGACGGCTTCCATGGAAGCTTTGAGAATATCCAGATTGGTCAATACCGCTTTGCGCTGATCGGGAGCCATCTGGAGCAGTACCTGATAATGTATATCCTGAAGAAATCTATTGATATTATTTATTTTTTCTTGACCTTCAGTCGACAGACTGAGCAAACTGATTCGGGAGTCCTCCGGGTCTTTGATGCGCTGAATTAATTTTTTCCTTATCAATCCGTCGACAATTTTTGAGACCCGGCTTTTAACCACATTCATCTTATGGGCAATGCCTTTAGCCGTCAGATAGCGTTCCTTGCCGAAGAGCATCAGGCATCTGAATTCTGCATCCGGCAATCCAAAACGCTCACATTGATATTGCATGCGTTCCTGGCAACACTGAAACAATTTCAATATAAGCTCCTGAAATTGTTCCAATTGAAAATCGGAAATCTCAAGAAGAGCATCGGAGACGTCTTTTTTCACCGTTTGGTTCATGGCGTGAACTATATCAGAAAAAAATGAGGTGTCAAGGACTTTTTTTCATTTTTTTTTGACAAAACCCATATCGGTCCCGGGACCTAAACATATCAGGTGCCGAGAGAACTGAGTTTGCTTCGACCGTCCGCCGAAGGCGAGCAGCGATGAAAGTGGCATAGACCCTGCCATTAGAAGATATTTCATTTTCACCAATTGTCGAATTTCTGGGACGTTTATAATTTACTTTCATGCAATTATATACTATAATCTAAGTAATTTAAGAACATGACCTTTACCACAAACCCCGTGGCATCTTAACTTGCCATTCGATGACAGGCCCGTTTTTACAAGGAGGAAAACATGCAACAAATACTGCGATCGGGTTTAATCCTCTTAATGCTGATTCCGAGTCTGATGATCATAGCGGCCTGCGCAAAGCAGACCTATGTTGTAAAAAAGGAGACAAAGACCGAAACAAATCAGGTCGAAATCGATCGCCAGATGGAATTGGAGAAGGAACGCCAGCGAAAGGAAGCCCTGGAGAAGGAGTTTCGGGCCGCTAAAATTAAGTTTGTGTATGAAGACATCTATTTTAAAAAAGGAAGCTATCGCCTGCAGCCTGAAGCACGTGAAATTCTAAAGCGCAAAGCCGAATTTTTAAGAAAATATCCGCAGGTTTCGGTCATCATCGAGGGGCACACCGATGAACGCGGATCCAAAGAAACGAATATTGCCTTCGGAGACCGCCGCGCGGGTGAAGTAAAGTCGTTTTTAATCCGAGAAGGCATCGACAGATCGCGCCTCATTCCGGTCAGCTACGGCAAAGAACGCCCCATTGATACCGCTAAAACCGAAAAAGCCCGCGCAAAGAACAGGCGCGTCCATTTTGTGATTCAGGATTGAAACGCGAATTAAAAATTGCGGTACGGGAACTCGTCGAATATGTCCTCCGGTCAGGGGACCTGATATTTGAGTTTCTGGGATCCAGTCGTCCGGTCGAAGCAATTCGGGCGCATCAAAAAATTCAAAATTCACGCCCCGCTACCTACCAGCCCGAGGTCTCGATTTCCCACATAGTTGAAACAGATCGATTTCGGCTCAATATCAGCGGTCGCATTGACGGCGTTTATAGTGAACCCGATCGCACGATCATAGAGGAAATAAAAACCACCGCCCGAAATCCGGATCATTTTGAAAAAACCGAAAATCCGGTCCACTGGGGGCAGGTCAAAACATACGCCTATATTTATGGGAACGCCCGTGGCCTGCGTGATATTATTACTCAGCTGACCTACTACCAGCTCGATAGCGGTGAAATTCGCGAGATCAAACGCACGTTTCGTATTGCAGAGCTGGAGGTTTTCTTTAAACGACTCGTCGCGCATTATCTGGAGTGGGCCGCAATCCTCATCGATTGGTCCGACCAGCGCGATAAATCCATTCAAGACCTGGAGTTTCCTTTTGCGAATTATCGATCCGGCCAGCGCCAGATGGCCGTTGAAGCATACCGTGCCATTCGCAATAACGGTCAACTGCTCGTTCAGGCTGCAACCGGTATCGGTAAAACCATCGCCGTACTCTATCCGGCAGTTAAATCGCTGGCCGAGGAATTCAGTCAAAAAATCTTTTATCTTACTGCGCGTACAACTGGCCGGATGGCGGCTGAAAAGGCCCTGGACGAATTACGGACCAAAGGGCTCAGATTAAAATCTGCAACCCTGACGGCAAAGGACAAAATCTGTTTCTGTCCCGATAGTGCTTGCCATCCGGATGAGTGTGAATATGCCCGGGGACACTATGACCGTATCAATGAGGCTGTCAAAGCCATCTTTGTCAAGGATGCTTTTACCCCTGAACAGATTGTCGATACGGCTAAGTCCTTTCACGTGTGCCCGTTTGAGTTTTCCCTGGAACTGTCTGTGTGGGCCGACTGTATCATCTGTGATTACAATTATGTTTTTGATCCACGGGTATATTTGCGTCGCTTTTTTCTGGAGCATAAAGGCGACTATATCTTTTTGATTGATGAGGCCCATAATCTGGTGGATCGGTCCAGGGAAATGTTTTCCGCTGAAATTTTCAAGCAGCCGATTTTGGACATTCGGCGGCAGCTAAAAAATGAACTGCCGCATATCTTCAGAAGCCTCGGACGCATCAATGCCTGGTTGGTTAAGGCCAGAAAAAAATGTGAACGATCAGGCAGTCCATTGGCAGAAAAAAGCCAACCGCAAGAACTGATTCCGCTTCTGAGGGGTTTTCTTTTCCTTACCGAGCGCTGGTTATCACAGAATATTAAAACGCCGTTTCTCGATGGTTTGCTGGATCTTTATTTTGCTGTATCCGGATTCATAAGAGTTGCCGACCAATATGATGAATGCTATTCGACCTGCTATGAAAAAATCGGAAAGGATCTAAAACTCAAGTTGTTCTGTGTAGACCCTTCGGTTCATCTTGAAAAAGTGATGGAACGGTGTCAGACGGCCGTATTTTTTTCGGCCACCATGACCCCGATGGATTATTTCAAACAAATTTTGGGTTGTGATCAAACCGCTGATCACCTGATTTTACATTCGCCTTTTCCCGGTGAAAATCTGGGGCTTTTCATCTCTGATCGCATCTCGACCTATTATCGCCATCGCGACCAAACGGTATCCCGGGTATCCCAGATCATTGGTGCCTTCGTTGCCCAAAAGACAGGAAATTATCTGCTGTATTTCCCTTCTTACGCCTACATGCTGAAAGTTTATCGCGCCTTTGCTGGCGACAACCCGCACACTGAAACCATCCGACAAACACCTGGCATGACAGAGTCACAAAGAGAAGCCTTTTTAAAACGTTTTTCACAGGACAACCCGCAAACGCTGGTCGGTTTCGCTGTAATGGGCGGAATTTTTGGTGAGGGAATCGATCTGGTTGGCGACCGACTTTTGGGGGCGGTGGTCGTCGGGGTCGGTTTGCCGGGCATTAGCCTGGAACGAGAGTTGATCAAGGAATATTTCGACAATGCCCTGAGCGCAGGGTTTGAATACGCCTATATTTACCCGGGCATAAACCGAGTGCTGCAGGCTGCAGGTCGCGTGATCCGATCGGAGAAGGATCGCGGCGTCGTTCTATTAATCGACCAACGCTATGCACGCTTTCAATATAAATCTTTGCTGCGCGAAGAATGGGATCCCGTCCGGGTCCAGGACACCCGGCAGCTCACCGATGGTCTGCAGAAATTCTGGAATGAGGATAATTAGCCACAGACCCACACAGGCACACAAAAACAGTATCTCTTCCCCCGAAATCGTTGCCCAGGTAAAAACACTAAGCTTTCACGAATTACAGTGTCAATTCTGAAGAAATAGAGGTATTAGACAAAAGTGCTTCGTGTTGCTATTTGCCACAGATTATAAAGGACTTTTTATCCCGCGTAGCGGGATGACAGGTTTTTTGGCCGAGCATTTTGCTCGGCCGAAAGGTCCGTGTGAGTCTGTGTGCGTCTGTGGCTAATTCCTACATTCATTTTAAAATCAGCGTTTATAGGTGCCCATCAGCTGAGCTTCGGCCAGAATGTGACCTTCCATGGCTTCTACCAGCTGGGCCTTGGTAATACCGCTTTCCAGATCGAGCTCGGTATCCAGCGCATAAATTTTGAATAAGTATCGATGCGTACCTCCGGGCGGACAGGGGCCGCCGTAACCCAGCCGGCGAAAATCATTTGTGCCGTGCCGGGCTCCGTTTTCCAGGGACGCATCCGAAGGTATTTCGGCCGACAGCCCGTTTGCGCTGGATGGGATATTAAACAGCACCCAGTGTACCCAGGTGCCCCCCGGAGCATCCGGGTCATCGCAAATCAGCGCCAGGCTTTTGGCGGCCTCAGGAACACCGCTCCATGATAATTCCGGCGAAACATCCGGCCCGTCGCAGGTATAACGATTCGGAATCATTTCACCTTCTGAAAACGCCGGACTGTTTAGTTCAAGTGCCATTTTTTACCTCCTGCTGTATTGTTGGATGGCCTCCAGTGTGCCATCTAAAAAATATCCTTATCGATGACGAGGACGAATACCCGGATAGGCAGGGTCTCTCCAACTCTTACCTGTCGTCGTCCTCGTGCTCGTTACCAAACGCCATCTGAGCGTCGACCATTTATTTTTTCAACGCAAATGGGCAAATTTACTTCCGGAACAGGGCACTCATCCGCTAATTCGCAAGTTTGACACACGGCGGAGTTAAGAATATACTTGAATTTAAAGGAGGGGTAAATGAAATTCTTTGTTTCCACCATTGTTATCTTGCTGGCGGTTTTTTTAGATTCCGGTCTATTTGCCGGTCAGGTCTACACCTGGACCGATAAAGACGGAAATTTACACGTTACCGACACGCCACCGCCTCCAAAATCCAATCTTAAGGACACATTGGAATATCAGGAAAAAACCGCTGCTGAAATTCAGGAACTGCAAAATCGTAAAAAAAGGCGAGATGAAAAAAGAGGGCAAGAAGAAAAGATAAATACAGTAGAAGAAGCAAAAAAACGCGCCGCGCAAGCAGAGCAACGCGCAAAAAAGGCTGTCGAGCAAGCAGAGCAGATTACCAGCGATGCTGAACAATATGTCAGACGGCTGTCGACCACCAAAGAAAAAAGAAAACAGTTTAGAAAAAAAATCCAAAGAGAAGCCGAACGCGCCCAGGCCGCTCAGGCGCGTGCCAGAAAGGCTATGGAAGAGGCCCGGCAGGCTGCTGAGGAAGCCCGCTTAGCCGAAGAGGAATTAAAAGCACAACAAGAGCAGACTCAATGAAGCTCCCTGTAGGCCACCTCTGGCGAACGGGATATCATATCAGAACGGAATTGCGCCGCAGCCTAACCCGCCTTTGCTCTAACGAGCTTCAGCGCGGTTCGTCTTGCCTTTCAACCCTGCAAAATGCTGCAGGGTATTCGGGCGAAGGCGAATAAAACGTTTTCAACCCGGAACCTCTCCTCATTGATGCATCTTCAGAATTTTTTTTATCATATCTAGCAGCGGAGGTTTCAGCGTGCGCCATTTCGGCTCAATCGCTCGACCTTCATGCCAGGCGAAATCGACAGCATCATATTTTTCAGAAATGATATGCTCGTTCTTCTCTCCGTAAGCTGTCTCGGGATAATATTCTATAAATAACATGCGATGCGGTTCAATATTGAACTGCTGGGTAACATTGGTGGCGATATGGCCGCTACAGCTACGCACTGACATCCGGCTGTCCGCAATATCGGAAACAACAACAATGACCGGTCTCAGATAGGATAGACTCTTATCTTTCTCCTGTTCAAGGTCATATATGCGCAACCGGCATTTACCGCTTGCCAGACGCAGCTGCCCGCCCCATCCTTCCCAGGAAAAAATATCGTCATAAATAATCATGGCGCAGTACCCAGCACACCCCTATCAGATGGTATCGGGTAAATGCGCAATTCGCGTTCCACCTCGCACACCATCGAAAGGCATCTTGGCTGTTGCCTTGTAGGATGTAATATACTATAGTCACATCCAAAATACAGGATTTTATCCGCATGCACTTTTGATTTTGGGATGCATACTGACCGGAATATATACTGAATTCAGATGCCAAACAACCATAATTTGACCCACCGCCTTGACGATGACGAGAGGGAATTCATTCTCGTCGGTACCGCTCATGTATCCAAAGATAGCGTTCAGCTTGTTAGAACGGTAATCGAAGACGAAAAACCGGATACCGTCTGTGTCGAGCTTTGTCAGTCCAGATACCAGGCGCTCCAACAAAAGGATCGCTGGCAGGATACGGATATTGTCAAAGTTGTTAAAGAAAAAAAATCTTTTCTACTTCTGTCGAATTTACTGCTGGCATCATTTCAAAAAAGAATTGCCAAACAGTTTGATATCAAACCGGGCCAAGAGATGATAACAGCGATAGAAACCGCCGAAACCGTGGGCGCCCAAATCCAACTAGCCGACAGGGACATTCGCACTACGCTTTCCAGAACCTGGCGGATTATGGGATTTTGGGGCAAAATGAAACTCATGTTTCAACTGGTTCTGTCCCTGGGCCAGCTGGATGAAATCAAAGAAGAAGATATTGAAAAGATGAAACAGCAGGATGTCCTGGAGACGCTACTATCTGAAGTTGGCAAATCGCTTCCGGCTTTAAAAACTATCCTGATCGATGAAAGGGATCAATACCTGGCTGAAAAGATTCGAACCGCTCCTGGACATAAAGTGATCGCCGTTGTGGGCGCCGGTCACATTCCCGGAATAAAGAAATTCTGGAATAGCGATATCGATACCCGGGCACTGGAACAGCTTCCTTCCAAAAGCAAATCAACGGATATTATTAAATGGCTGATCCCGGCGATAATCATCGCGCTGTTTATCGCTGGTTTTTTTTACGGTGGTGCGAAGGCGGGAACGGATATGATCTTTTGGTGGATCTTGGCTAACGGTCTGTTAGCCGGTGTCGGAGCGATCATAGCGCTGGCCCACCCAGCTACAATCTTATCTTCCATTCTGGCCGCACCGCTGACCTCGCTAAACCCGATGATCGCAGCAGGCTGGGTGTCAGGACTTGTGGAAGCGTTTTCAAGAAAGCCCAAGGTGAAAGATTTAGAGAGTCTACCGGATGATATTCTGTCCATCAGAGGCTTCTGGAAAAACAATGTGACACGAATCCTCCTTGTTGTGATCTTTACCAATCTCGGAAGCTCTCTGGGAACCTTCGTCGCTTTTCCAGTCATTGTAAAGGTATTATTGGGAGTTTCCTAGTTTGGCTTCAGGTGTCAGAGGTCAGAAAACAGAGAACCGCAGAATATCGAATTCAGAATGTTGAATATCGAAGGATAATAAACATCACGTCATCATTCGAAATTCCTTGTTCGATATTTGATATTCAAAATAGGAACCTCTAAGCCAGTCGCCAGCGACCAGAAGCAGACATATTACATGACAGACCAACGAACACATCGAGATACAACCTACGCACTCAAAGGGTGCATTGTCTTATTTATAGCCGGATGGCTGTTGCTGATGGCTGCCTGTAGCCGGCCGCCCATTCGGCCGGACACTTCGGCTGCTGAAAAAAAGGACTACTTGCCCCGAATGCGATTTAGCATTCAGGTCGGCGCCTTCTCCAATATCGATAATGCCGTCCGCCTGACAGCATCGTTGCGGCGACGCGGAATTAATGCGTATCATTTTTTACACAGCACCGGACTGTACAAGGTTCGCTTCGGAAACTACGTCAGCCAGGCCGCTGCTCAAAAGCGCGCCGAGGAGCTTAAACGCAAAGATATCATAGAAGTATATTATATCGTTCGTCCGCAAGACTATGCTGCTGCCAAAGGTTACCACAGCGGGGATGTAGGACTCAGAGAAGAGATTGTCACAACCGCCATTCGGTATGTCGGAGTGCCGTATCGATGGGGCGGTGAATCCCCCTCAACGGGGTTTGACTGCAGTGGATTGACCATGGTTGTTTATCGAATTAACGGGTTGAATTTGCCGCGGTCATCCAGACAACAATGGAAAGTTGGAAAACCGGTTGATCGCCGGCAGCTGCGAAAAGGAGATCTGGTATTCTTTGCGACAACAGGTGGCAGTAGGATTTCGCATGTGGGTATCTATGCTGGTGGGGATAAATT
>JASFTL010000099.1:0-10120 GCA_050053555.1 Desulfobacterales bacterium | reverse complement strand
GGACCAGGAGACGCGCAATAAGGCCATAGATTTGATTAAAAACATCGAGACTTAGAAACGCTTAAACCGCTACAGTGGTTTTTTTACGAATCCGGAATTCGAATCAATTAACCCATAACCAACAGCCAAATACAATTAACGATAACCATGGGCACTACATTACTATCATTTGTCATTGTGTTGGGCGTTCTCATTTTTTTTCATGAATTCGGCCACTTCTTGATTGCCCGTTTATTCGGGGTTGGGGTCGACAAATTTTCACTCGGCTTTGGACCTCGCTTGATTGGCAAAAAAATCGGCAGAACCGATTACCGCATTTCAGCGATCCCTCTGGGCGGTTACGTCAAAATGGTTGGCGAAGAACCGGATGCCCAGATCGAGCCGGCTGATAGACCGCTTTCTTTTACCCACAAACATGTGGCCAAACGGATGTGCATTGTGGCTGCCGGACCAATTTTCAATATTTTGCTGGCCGTCTTGATTTTTTTCGGTATTTTTTTAATTTCCGGCTTGTTCGTTTTAACGCCTTCGGTGGGCGAAGTCAGAGACGGATCACCGGCATTCTATGCGGGGGTAAAAAAGGGAGATGTGGTTACGGCCATCGATGGGAAGCCGGTGTCCACCTGGAATGACATGACCGAAATCATCGGCACCAGTAATGGCAGACCGCTGGAAATAATGATCAAACGGGAAAATTCTGACCGTGTATTTCAAATTACACCAGAATCGGTTCCATCGAAAAATGTCTTTGGTGAAGATGTCCGGCGATATATTATCGGCATTTCCAGTTCAGGGGATTTTTATACAATAAAACTAAATCCGTTGCAGGCATTTGCCGAAAGCCTGAAACAGACCTACCATATCACCGAGCTGATGGTGGTTATCATCGGCAAGTTGATCATCGGCGACATATCCGCAGACACCATTGGCGGACCGATCATGATTGCCAAGATGGCCGGCGATCAGGCCAAATCAGGAATCGGCAACCTGATATTTTTTATCGCCTTGATCAGTGTCAATCTGGCCATCATCAATCTGCTACCCATCCCTATCCTTGATGGGGGCCACTTGCTCTTCTTTATGATTGAAGCGATTAAGGGACATCCGGTCAGCATGAAAGTCCGTGAAGTCGCCCAACAAATCGGTTTGTTTATCATCCTATTGCTGGTCATCCTGGTCTTTTATAATGACATTTTCAGATATAAAGATGATATTTTAAAATTTTTCCAAGGTATTTTTAGTTAGACCTTTCCGTCGCTGACTATTCTCTCGGCTTATGGAGGACCATGCCGGCTAGACTCGAAATTGCATTGAAGGATCATTTGACGGATGCCGAAGGGGAGGGGATTCGCCAAAAGGCACTGGATTACTTCGGCATACAGTTATCACGCGTGCGCTCGATTCATATCCTGACCATTGATGCTGAGTTAAATTCTGAACAGCTTCAGCAAATTCAGACCGAAATTTTTACCAATCCGGTTACACAACGCTCTTCATATGAACCGCTTAAATTCCCTTTTGATTGGACGATATGGGTAGGATACCGGCCGGGGGTGCGCGACAACCCAGGCAGCACGGCGGTTGAAGCGGTTGAAGATTTGCTCGGATTCCGGCTGGCTCCGGGCGAATCTATTTATACTTCCAGACGCTATTGCATCGAAGGCACGGATCTGGTTGCCGCAGACCTCGATAAGATTGCCGGTGAATTGCTCGCAAACGATATCATTCAGCAGTGGAAGATCGTCTCCGCAAAAGACTGGGATGCGACAAAGGGTATCGGTTTTATCATTCCCAAGGTTCAGCTTGACCACATTCCCACGGTTCGCACAGTTCCGGTGGACAGTGATGAAGCTTTAAAAAAGATCAGCGATGAGCGCAACCTGGCTTTAAACCCAAACGATATTCCGACCATTCGCGCCTATTTTTTAGATCAAAAGGTTCAGGCCGACCGCGCGCGAGTTGGGCTTACAGATCCAACCGACGTCGAATTGGAATATATTTCACAGGCGCGCAGCGACCACTGTAATCATAATACATTTCGCGGTTTGTTTCATTATCAAGATCTTGCCACCGGTCAGATCGAAAGCGTCGACAATCTATTTAAAACCTGCATTGAGCACCCAACGCTGGCGCTTAAAACCAAAAAATCCTGGGTCGTCTCGGTATTATGGGATAATGCCGGTGCCGGGCGCTTCGATGATGATCATTATTATGTCATTACCGGTGAAACTCACAATTCTCCGTCAAATATGGAAGCCTACGGCGGTGCAATTACTGGAATTGTGGGCGTTTATCGGGATCCGCTGGGAACCGGAAAAGGATCTCGACTGGTGATGGGCAGCTACGGATACTGTGTGGGACCACGGGATTATAACGGAAAGTTAAAGCCGCATTTACACCCCCGCCGACTCCTGGATGGGGTGATCGAAGGCGTGCGAGATGGTGGCAATAAAAGCGGCATACCGACAACTTTTGGTCAGGCGGTCTTTGATCCGGGATATCTGGGTAAATGCTTGGTCTTTGTGACGGCTGTCGGCATCATGCCGGCACAGATAAACGGAGAACCGGCCGAAGAAAAAAGGACCTCTGCTGGAGAACTGGTCATTATGTGCGGCGGTCGCGTGGGCAAAGATGGCATTCACGGGGTCACTGCAGCTTCTGAAACCTTTTCAGAAAACACACCCGCCGGACATGTACAGATTGGAGATCCGTATACCCAGAAAAAAATGCATGATTTTTTACTGGAAGCTCGTGACAACGGGCTGATCCAGTTTATTACCGATAATGGCGGCGGTGGCTTATCATCGTCTGTTGGGGAGTCGGCGCGATTTTCAGGCGGGTGTCACATAGAGCTTGAAAAGGTGCCGCTTAAATATGAAGGCCTCGATCAATGGGAAATCTGGGTTTCCGAATCCCAAGAACGCATGACGGTGGCCATTCAGCCCGAAGACCTGGATGAATTTATGCGCCTTTCACAAAAACATGCTGTCGAAAGTACGGTTATCGGCCAGTATACAGATTCGGGCAAACTCCATATCACTTACGAGGGAAAAACCTGTGCGCATGTGGATATGGACTTGCTTCAATCCGGCTTTCCCCAGTGGGAATTTGAAGCCCAATGGACGCCGCCCGAACAAAGGGGGTTGGCCGAGCCGCAGGTCCGCGCGCCGGATGATTATAATCGGTTGATGCAGGATCTGCTGGCGCGTCCCAATATATGCTCCATCGAGTGGATTATTCGCCAGTATGATCATGAAGTGCAGGGTACCAGTGTGATCAAGCCGCTGGTGGGGGCTGGGATGGATACCAACAGCGATGCGATTGTCATTCGGCCGGTATTGCACTCTTTAAAAGGCCTGGCATTTACCCAGGCGCTGTTGCCTGCCTATTCAGCGATTGATGCATACCATATGGTCAGTTGCAGCATCGATGAGGCCGTTCGGCGGCTTCTGGCAGTGGGGGCTGATCCGGAACACATTGGCGGAGTTGATAATTTCTGCTGGCCCAATATTCAATACCATCCGAAGCATAACCCGGATGGCAAGTTAAAAGCCGCCCAACTGGTTCGGGCGTGCTGGGCCTTAAGAGATATATGCCAGGTTTATGAAATACCGCTGCTTTCCGGCAAAGACAGTATGTATGTCGATGGCTACCTGCCGGACCGAGATGGAAAGATACATAAGGTTTCGGCCTTGGAAACGCTCCAATTTTCAGCTGTATCGGTCATTGAAGATATTCGCCGGTGTGTATCCATGGACAGTAAATTTCCAGGGGATCTGGTCTACGTTTTAGGATTTACCCGTAATGAACTCGGCGGCTCTGAGTATTATGCCCATTTAGGCGAAGTCGGGTTGAATGTACCGCAGGTTCGCAGCACTGAATTTATAGCAAATTACCGCATATTAAGTCAGGCCATTGCCCAGGGAATGATTGCGTCTGCGCACGGTGTTTACCGCGGTGGTTTGGGTGTGCATCTGGCAATGGTGGCAATGGGGGGCCGCCTGGGCATGCAAATCGAACTCGCTCAGGTACCGATGGATGGCGTCGATCGCGAGGATGCGGTGATGTTTTCAGAGTCTGCCGGTCGTTTTATCGTGACGATTGACCCCAGCAAGCGGCAGGTTTTTGAAAACCAGTTTAAGGGCTTGGCCTGTCATTGTATCGGAACCGTGACCGAAACTCCCCGATTTGAAATTAACGATTTTGATCAGAATACCATCGTTTCAATCACGGTTGACGAGCTGAAAGCCGCCTGGAAAAAGCCTTTTGGGGATCTGATATAAAAAACGGCCTGAGGCGTACGGCGCACGGTTCACGGCATCTGATAGAGAAAATAATCAAAGAAATAGTCATTTTGCCTTGTGCCTTGAGCCCTGTGCCGTGTGCCTTTTGCCTTTATTGGGAGAACACCGATGCGTGACGTTCATGTGTTGATCATGTCCGGTTTTGGATTAAACTGCGATACTGAAACAGCCTATGCATTTGAGCTTGCCGGGGCCAAAACACGGTCGGTGCACATCAATTCTCTGATTGACGGCAGCGCCAGCCTGAAGGACTTTCAGATTTTGGTGTTTATCGGCGGGTTTAGCTGGGCCGACGATCATGGTGCCGGCGTGATTCAGGCCATGCGTCTTAAAACCAATATCGGTGACAAGATTCTTGAGTTTGTCGATCGGGGAAACCTGATTCTTGGTATTTGCAACGGATTTCAGGCCCTGGTTAATCTCGGCCTTTTGCCGGGTTTTAACCAGGATTATACCCAGCGATCCGTGGCTTTGACGATGAATGATTGCGGCAATTTCAGAGACCAATGGGTATATTTGAAGTCCAGTCCGGCTTCCCCCTGTGTGTTTACCCGGGGAATCGAGCGGGCCGAGTTCCCGGTGCGGCACGGAGAAGGAAAGCTTTATGCCGATGAGAATACGCTTGCTCGTTTGGCTGATTCAGATCAGATCGCTTTGCAGTATGCGATGCCGGACGGAAATTTGGCTGAAGGCCGCTTTCCTTACAATCCAAACGGATCGCTGCTCGATATCGCCGGAATCTGTGATCCCACCGGACGAATCTTTGGTCTGATGCCCCACCCGGAAGCATACAATCACTGGACCAATCATCCCGATTGGATTCGCATCAAAGAGGCGGCCAAGCGGCAGGACCGTATGCTGGATCAAGCTCCGACGGTTGGCATCCAAATGCTGCAAAATGGCGTTGATTATTTGCGCTCAAGCGAATATTAGATGCAACCAAACGCGAAATCCCTTTTCAGGAGCGCTTACCTTTTCAACTATGAAAATAAATTTAATAATGATACTGAATCGAATATCGTCCTGGATCTATTTATAATCCTGCCAATCTGGCTCCGTCATCTTCTCACAGACGCCAGGATCCGCATTCTAATTTAAAAGATTTAATAGTTATAAACAAATTTAATACTTTCTCAAACACAGCTGCCGGCATCAATTCTGCGGCTATTCCGGCGATTTCTCGTTGTTTCTAAAAAATGAATAATGATGTAACCTAATGAAATTTAATAAAAAATTTATGCAACCCTCAGAATTCATACGCCCTGCCCCATTTTTATAGCCGCTGACAATCGAATCATTTAAAAGCGATCTCTTCTGAACCTCTATGCATCATCTTTATCCGCCGCACTAACCGCATCGGTTTTAACGCTTTTCTGATAATCCGGTTAATTTTAAAATACGAAATGATTTCAGCAATATATCTAAACATTCGCGATTCTTTTTTCACTGCCGATATGGAGCAGAATCGTTCTGGCACAAGATTTGTATTCCTGATGTTAGATGTTGTACAGGAGCTGCCAGATGACATGCAAGCAATCAGGACTTACCGCATTTGAATTGACCGTGACCCTCGCAATTATTGCCATTGTTGCGGCGCTGACGATGCCCCCATATCTAAAGTGGCTGCGGTCATCCCGATTACAAAGTGCTGCGACAAATCTGACAGCCGACCTTGAATTGGCGAAAGTGCTGGCCATACGCGAAAGTACGCTGGTTGTGGTCGACTTTGAAGCCAGTCGTTACACCATCTTTGTGGACAACGGAGAAGGGGGAGGTACACCGGCCGACTGGAATTGTAACGGCAGCGAAAGCATCGCCCAAATCCGACATTTACCTGCCGGTGTGCAAATTGATACCGACAGCCTCAGCTTTCCAACTGTCGCTGATAAAACCCGATTTAACAGCCGAGGTCTTCCCGAGGATATCGTATTGCCGAAATCGATATCGGTGGGAACCGCCACCGGTAGCCGGCTGATCACCTTAAATCGTTTGGGGAAAATCAGTGTTCAATGAAGACAAGTTGAGTGGAAATAGGGGGGGCATGCAAGAGATAAACAAAACCGATCTAAATTCGAACAAGGGGCTTTCGTTGGTTGAACTGCTGATGGCCATGGCGGCCTCATTGATTATTCTCGCTGCCGTTTACAGTGTGTTTACGATTACCAGCAAAAATTTTACCACCCAGAATGTCGCTGCCAGCACTCAGCAGAATCTGCGCGCTGCCATCGGACTGATGGCTCGGGATATCCGGCTTGCCGGTCTCGATCCCAGCAACAGTGGCAGTTTCGGGTTTAGTTATGCTTCCAGCGCCAAAATTCGCTTTACTTTGGACAGTGTTGACAGCGGCAGCGGTGATTTCAACGGGACGGTCGACGAATACAATTTTGAACAAATTAGCTATGAATTTCAGGACGGTCAAATTATGCAGACCTTATATGAGGACACCGGGAGTGAAGACTCGGTGTCATTGATCGGCAACATCATTGTGGCCGAATTTCGTTATCTGGATGGCGCGAATAGCGACCTGATCGATACCGGTTTAACGCCACCCCGGGTTCCGACAGATCAGCTGGAGGATATCCGAACGGTGGAAATTGAAATGACGATCCAGGAGCCTGCCGGCCGGGATGAGCCGGTCAGCCGGACCTTAACCCGTCGAATTGAATGCCGTAATATGGCCTATAATTAGAGGTACTGGCGTATGTTTAACATCTCATCGGACTCATTAAGGGAAACTACGAACGACCGCGGCTTTACCTTTATTGAAGTACTGATTGTGCTGGCCATTTTTTCAATCGGTGTTTTGGCCGTCGCCGTCATGCAGGTGACTTCGATCTATACAAATGCATCGGCGCGCATGTCCGGCGAGGCAACCGCTCTGGCGGTCAATCAAGTGGAAGCGCTGATGGCGCTGCCTTATACCGATGAAGATCTGAATCCGGCGAATAATCCGCACGGATTCGTGCAGGATGCCTACAGCGTTGATTGGAATGTCACGGAATCAGATTTGGACGGTGATGGAACCAATGATAGTAAAACCATAATTGTCACGGTCAGCTGCGCAAATCCAAGTGCAAAGGGTATTACCATACAATATATTAAACCGGAAGCATGAACAGGGGGGGCGGCGTTGTCATGATGAAAGGACAGTTAAATAATGAAAACGGTTACATGATGGTTGTGGTCATGATGGTTTTATCGATTATAACCGTTATCGCCACCGCAGGAACCAATAACTCGATTACCGAACAGCGGTCGGCTACCAACGAGCAGATTCATGAACTATCCTTTTATGCGGCCGACACGGGTCGATCATATGTGATTGAGAATACGGATTTGTACCATGAAGCCAACGTCACCGTTGGGCAGTCCGTGGCTTTTCCGAATGATGCTGATCCGGATGTTCAATTTTCAATTACAGCGACAGAGTCTTTTAACGGCAACGTGGAATATCTGGGATCCTCCAGCGTTCCCAGAGCTTCCGGGTTTGAAGTGGGTAAGTTTATTGCGCATCGCTATCAAATAACAACCACAGGGTTCGGCCCGCGGAGTTCACGGTCTCAAGTTGAGGCCGGTTTTTACCGGGTCGGTTTTTAAACGTTTACTTAAATGAGAAGATGGGCTTTATGAAAAAAATAAATCGCATTACAGTCACAGGAATCCTATGTTTTATGGCTTTGGTTTTTGGGGTCAATTCCGGATCCGCCAGCGATACCTGCATGTTCGAGGTGACCGCGGATGACATGCCGCCCAAAATTGCCATTTTGATTGACAATGGCGCCGTGATGAAGCATCCGATCACGCATAGCGACTATGACAGCAGCATTGACTACACCCCCAGTGTGGGTACCCAGGTCGATGTGGTTGCCGATCCAGACAACGGCAACGGGTTTTTTAATGCCAATGGCTACGGCATCTGGATTCACGGGGGGACGTATCATCTGGTGCCGGTTGCAAATGATCTGCAGCTGGATACCGGAACAAAGCTGGCCGAAAATGATGGCGAGACATCAGGTGTCTGGACGATCAATGGAAAAACGATTACCCTGCCCACCGTTGCTTCCTCATCGGAGGATGCCGACGGTATTATAGACAATGCCGGCGAGTTTCGCTACTCGAAAAATTACCTCAACTGGCTGTTTTTCTATACCTCGGCGGTTGATCTCGACAACGACGGGCAGGATGAGCCGGTTTACGATGGTGCTGCCCTGTCCGACAAAAGCCGCTTTTATTATGCCAAAAAAGCTTTGCGGACGGTGGGCAAACTGTCGTCCAACAAGGCCAAATTTGCGATTTATAATTTTGCCAATGATGAGGGCTCTTCCAATGTCCAGCCGATCGGTGATGTGGTCGCCAGCCTGGGGCCTACGCCGGAAGAAAATGTTTTGGACTCCAATTATATCAATACGATCAACAACATGGGTACGGTGATTTACTCTCCGCTGGCCGAGGGTATGGCGACCATTGGAGGTGATATCGACTCGTCCTCATTCGGTAGTGTTGATTCGACCAACTACTGTGAGAAAATTTTTGTCATCGTGGTTTCACCCGGTCTGTCTTCCATGGATCAAAGCGATTCAAACCAGGCCCTTCCAAATCCATTAAAAGATGACCATGATGAGGATGGCAACGACGCTCACGGCAGCAACGGTCCCGCCGAGGGAACCCTCACCGTCGATGGCCAAAATCACCCGATTGTCACCAATTACAATGGATCGACTTACATGGATGATGTGGCCTATTATTTTTACACCGAAGACATGCGGCGGCCGCCGCAACCCGATGACACCGAAGCCGTTCAGACTGTTTCGACCTATACCGTCGGATTTATGGCGACCAGCGCAAGCCGCTTATTGCTGATCAACACATCCAACAACGGCAACGGCAACCCCAATTTAACCAACAGCGCACATGCGGAGTACGGAAAATATCACTTCGATGCCGAATCGGCCGAGGGTCTTTCCCAGGCGATCATGGATGCCGTCAACAGTATAATTTCGCGCACCAGCTCATTTACAGCGCCGGTGGTCCCGGTCACCCGGACCCTTAGCGGCAACAAAATTTATATGGCCTTTTTTAAGCCCCTGGAGCAAAACTTCTGGCAGGGCAATCTGACCAAATTTGGCCTCAACGCCAATAATCAGATTATCGGCAGCGATAGCAATCCGGCCACCTGGGACAATGGGTCGATGCGCGAAGATGCCCAACCCTACTGGGCCACCATCGACTGGGCGGATACTTCCAAAAGCAACGGGATACTGAACAGCAGCCGCAATATTTATACCTATTTGGGATCCGTTGCTGATTTGACCGCTTCGAGCAACACGTTTGCAACCAGCAACACCAATTTAACGGCCGCGATGCTGGGTAATCCCACGGACGTTACCGTAAATGGCAACCCCGTCACCGGAAGAGACAAGGTGATCGATTACATCCGGGGCGCTGATGTGCTGGACGAGGATGCCGACGGCGACAGCGATGAAAATCGATCGTTTATCACCGGGGATGTCCTTCACAGCGAGCCAGAGGTCTTCACTTATCAATATGCTGATGATAGCTCCAAAACCTTAGTCTTTTTTGGAGCCAACGACGGCATGCTGCACGCCGTTTTAGATGTCACCGATCCTGATGTGGAGGCTTCCGGTGACGAGACCCACCATGGCACCGAGGCCTGGGGATTTATCCCGCCCAATCAACTCAATCGATTAAAATATATTTTGGAAGGCACTAGCCACCAGGATTTTGTAGACAGCAGTCCCAAGGTCTACTTTCATGATGTGGATGGCGATGGGCTTCTGGATACCGTTGACGGGGAC
>JASFTL010000098.1:0-10148 GCA_050053555.1 Desulfobacterales bacterium | reverse complement strand
GCAGCACCGGAACGGCCGGAAATCAGGCGGCCGCTCTTTATATAAAAGAAAAATTGAAACAACTCGGTTATAGCGATCTGGGATCTTATCGGTTCTCTGTGCCGGTTATGCGGAATCAAAAAAGCACCTTAATCCTGGCGAACCGCAATATTCAAATTAACCTGTATCCGATAAGGGGCAATGCGGTTACACCCCAGACCGTGACACCGTCGGGACTCTCCGGTCCCCTGATTTATGTTGGTCGCGGTGAGCTAAAGCTTATGAATGCGAAACAGATTACGGATTCCATTATCCTGATGGAGTTGGACTCCGGGAAAAATTGGCTGCATGCTGCCAATCTGGGTGCCCGGGCGCTCATTTATATTGATCGCGGGGAATCTCCCAAGCAATTTTTTAAAGAAAAGTTCGAGCTTTCACCGCTTCAGTTTCCGCGGTTCTGGATGTCACTGGCCAAAGCCAAAAAGGTCTTCGGCGATTTCGAAACCGCCCCGGAAGGTCAGGTTGCGCCTGAAGCGCAATTGCTTTCTCAGGTCAGCTGGCAAATTGCCAGCTCAGAAAATATTTACTGCTTTGTAGAGGGCACAGATCCCGAGCTCAAGGAAAGACTAATTATGGTAGAGGCCTTTTATGATAGCTCTGCCTCAGTAGCGGGGCTCTCGCCGGGCGCTGATGAAGCGGTGAGCGTTGCGACCCTTCTGGAACTGGCCCGATTTCTAAAAGAACATCCGCCCAAACGATCCGTCGTTTTAATTGCCAGCAGCGGCCACGCCCAAACCCTCGCCGGTATGCGAGAGATGATTTGGAGTATTTCTGCTCGATCTAAAGATCTGCGGAAATTAAGAAAGTCATTTAAAGCGCTGATTAAAGAGACGCGCAAAACGATCAAGTTGTTAAAAAACGCGTCACTGGATTCGGTCGTCACGGATGAGTCGGCGGATGGGAAAAGCACCCACCTGCAAAAAAAAGCCATTGATGAACGTTTGAAGACGGAAGCGGATCGGGTATCCCGACGTCTGATGCAGCTTCGTTTGGAAAACAAAAATAACGCCAATACCGCAAAGATTAAGCAGCTGGCCGATGAAAGGCTGTTGCTCAGGCGCCTGCTGAACAGCATCGATTATTCGGATCTGTCGGCTGAAGACCGCCGGGCGCTTTCAGAATTCATTCCCAAGACCATTGAGGATCAAAAAGCCATCCTTTCTGATATCAGCAGGCATTCCAGAGAAATCGGTGATGCCCGCCGTTTTAGGAGCCAGGTAAGGGATTATGACCTGGATGTCGCCGTATCCCTGCATTTATCCAGCCATGGCGACGGTTTCGGGGCCTTTAACTACGGCTGGATGTTTCCCTTCCGACCGCGGATAAAACGCACCGCTATCTACAGCACCTTGGATGAAGTCCTGCGCCAGGGCGCGACCCGAATTGAAAACGATTTGGGATACGCCGGTATGTATAAAGATAGCCTCAGGCCCAGTCGCAAGAGATCCTGGCAAAGCTATTTTCTCGATCAGCCCCCCCTTGGCGGCGAGCTTACCGCACTGGCCGGTATTCACGGGCTGACCTTTGTCACCACCCATGACGCCAGAGCCCGCTGGGGGACGCCGCATGATACACCTGAACATGTTGATTCGGCTTTTGCGCTCAAACAAAGCGCGGTGGTCTGCAGGCTCATTGAGCATTTAGCGCAGGCGCCCAGGCTGCATGATAATATTTTTCCCAGATTCGGCTATTCCGCTGTCGTCGGAAGAGCAAAATTTCTGCGGCACGGTGAGCTGTTTGCCGATCAACCGGCGCCCGGGACTGTGCTGCTTTGCTATCAAGGCCCGGCGCGCTTTTACGTCATGGTCGATCACCTGGGCATGTTTTACCTCAGAGGTGTGGCGGACAAAAAGCACAGCTATCATAAAATCATTTTTGAAGGCTATAAATTTGACGTTCAAAGCGGCGATGTTATCTGGACCATCGATAAAAAGAAAACCGGAAAAGCCGCCTATCGACTGAAGATGTACCGGCGATTAATGGAAACCGATCTGGTGATGTTTGCCAGCAATGGAACGACCCTGTTTAATCTGCTGGAGCCGAGGACTTTCCGCCATATGCACAAAGTCAAAATTATCGACGGCCGCAGGGAATCCGATCCGCTGCGCTGGTTTATGAGCAGGCTCGACACCTGGATTTCTGATTATACCAATGCCTCGACCATCTCGACGGTCTTTTTAGAACCCGGTACACCGCTGAAATTAACCCTGTCCGATACGGTGTTGCGTAATAAGTTGGTACTGACCAATGCCAGCGAGGAGAAATCCACGGGTACCGGATACATCGTGGGCAAAACCCCCTTTTTACACCGCACCGAATATCATGTGGCCAAAGACATGTGGACGCTGCTGGAGCCGCGGATTTCCAATCTCGAAAAACGCGGAATTTTCAACAAACGCATTCGCACCCTTCAACAGGAGGGATTGGCTGCTTTAAAGGACGCCCAGCTGGCTTATGAGAATAAGACGTACGACAAATACTCGGAAGAGAGTTTCCGGTCGTGGGCCCTGGCCTCCCGCGTTTACGATGATGTGGAAAAAACTCAAAAAGACGTGCTTTACGGGGTTTTATTCTATATTGCCTTTTTTGCGCCTTTCGCGTTTTGTATGGAACGTCTTTTGTTTTCGTATGCAAACATTTACAAACGCATCATTGCTTTTGTGATTATTCTCATTTTACTGATTGCGCTCATCTATAATGTGCATCCGGCATTTCGCCTGACATACAGCCCCATGGTGGTGATTCTGGCTTTTTTCATTATGGGGCTTTCCATTATGGTGACGCTGATTATCTTTTTCCGTTTTGAAGCCGAAATGACTCAGCTTCAAACCAGAGCCAAACTGATTCAGGCCGAAGAAATCGGGCGCTGGAAAGCATTTGTGGCCGCCTTCATGCTGGGCGTCAGCAATTTAAGGCGGCGTCGGCTGCGAACCGCCCTGACCTGTGCCACGCTGATCATTTTAACCTTTACGATCATGAGCTTTACGGCCGTCAAGTCCATGCGTCTTCATGCAAGACTTTTGTATCAACCGACGGCCCCTTATACCGGATTTCTTCTAAAGAATGTCAACTGGCGTGATTTGCCCCCCCAGGCCTTGGATTTCATCACCAACAATTTCGCTCAAAAAGGAATCAGCGTCCCGAGGGTCTGGCTGGAGGATGAGAACCGAACCCGGACAACGCACATTCCAGTTTATCATAATGGCCGGTCATTTGAAGCCCAGGGCCTGGTCGGTCTTTCCCATCTGGAACCCCGTGTTTCAGGACTTGATGAAATCCTCATCGGCGGGCGTTGGTTGGCCGAAAATGAGCGCAATACCATTTTATTGCCCTTACGCATGGCGACGAATTTGGGAATTAATCCTCAGAAGCCTGAAGGAGCGGTGGTGACCATGTGGGGCATGCCGTTTAAGGTCGTCGGTGTTTTTTCAGGTAAGAAATTGCAGCAGCGAACCGACCTGGACGGAGAGCCCCTAACACCGGCCACCTTTCCGCGAGAAGTTTCCACCGAGATGACCGAAGAAGAGGTCGAGGCCATGGATTCCGGTGATGATGTGCGCGAATTTCAGAGCCGTTATGAGCATATATCCGGTGATTTGACCATGATTATCCCCTATCGGAGTCTTCTGGCGGCCGGGGGGCACCTTAAAGCAGTCGCCATCTTTCCGCAGTCGGAGATATCCATCCGGGAAACCGCTCAGAACCTGGTGGACCGCTTTGGACTGTCGCTGTTCAGCGGCGAACCGGACGGGACCTATCTGTATCACGCCAGCAATACCATGAGTTACAGCGGGGTTCCCAACATCATCATTCCGATTATCATTTCGGTGTTTATCGTCTTAAATACGATGATTGGAAGCGTTTACGAACGTAAGCGTGAAATCGGTATCTACACTTCGGTGGGACTGGCTCCGTCGCATGTATCTTTTCTGTTTATCGCTGAAGCCATGGCCCTGGCGGTTATCAGTGTGGTCCTAGGCTATCTTTTGGCCCAGACGTCAGCCAAACTGTTTGCCGAAACGGCACTGTGGTCGGGAATCACCGTTAATTATTCTTCCTGGGCCGGGGTGGCAGCCATGGTCCTGGTGATCATTGTTGTGCTGGTCTCCGTTGTCTACCCTTCAAAGGTGGCCGGTGAGATCGCCATCCCCGATGTCAATCGGGCCTGGACGCTTCCCGAGGCGGATGGAAACATGCTGGAGGTCACTTTACCTTTTTACATGAGCTACAAGGAACATCGCAGCATCGGGGGGTTTCTGCTGGAATATTTCCAGGGCCACCAGGATGTATCCCATGGTTTGTTTTCAACCGGTGATATCGATTTTGGCTTTATCTGCCAGACGGCTCCCGGTCTTTCCGATGACGATGATGAGTGTCCGCAGGCAGCCTGTGAGTTTGATGCCTGTCTTCAGGTCCGATCCAGCGTCTGGCTGGCGCCATTTGACTTTGGTATCAATCAGCGAGTCGAATTGCAATTTTGTCCGGCTGAAGATGAACCCGGTTTTCTTGAGATCAAGATCCGTCTGATCCGAGAATCGGGTGAGGCCAATGCCTGGCATCGAATCAATAAAGGATTTTTGCACAACATTCGCAAACAACTGCTGCTGTGGCGATCTTTTGATTTAGCGACCAAGGAACATTATGAACGTGTGTTGACAGAAGCTGAAAAGGAAATGGGAATCGGATCGAATTAGGATAAGACAGATGAATGAAGATCAGCAACCTGCGGCCAGTGAAGAATCGCTGACAACCTATGGGGAAAAGCAATCCAGTCAAAAGATCCGTTTGCGCGCCATTTTGTTGGGGTCGTTTTTCGCACTCGCGATTTGCCTGATAACACCTTTTAACAATGCCTACCGTCAGGCAACTCCCCTGGCCGGCGGGCATTTTCCGCTGGCGCCCTTTTATATTCTGGTGTGGTTGATGATGCTGACGGCCCTTCTTCGCATGATATTCAAAGGCCGCAAATTGATAACCGGAAAAGAACTTTTAGTCTCCTGGGCCTTGATGGTGTTGCTATCCGGAATCGCCTGGACCGGACTGGCGCGTACCTTCTTCATAAATTTAACTGCCCCGTTTTATTTTGCCACCGTCGAGAACCAGTGGTCAGAGGTGCTTCACCCCCTTCTGCCCGCAAGCTGGTATCCCCAGAGCAAGGAGGCTATCATCAGTGTATTCAATGGTCTCATGGGCGGCCGGCAGCTGAGCTGGCTTGAGGTTCTCCAACGGATTCAATGGGACGTGTGGCTGCCTCCTTTGCTGATGTGGACGCTATTTATCCTGCTTTGCTATTTTGTCATGGTTTGCATTGTCAACCTTTTAAGCAAACAGCCGCTATACAATGAGCGCATGAATTTTCCGTTGTTGCGGGTGCCATTTGTTATGGAAGAAGCTCTGGATCAGACCGGGCTGGGCCGCTTTTTTACCAATCGCTTTCTCATCGCAGGTCTGATGGTACCCATTTGCCTGCACCTGCTCAATGGGCTGGGCTTTTATAATCCATCCATCCCGCAGATTCCAACGCTTTTTCTGGCCGGCAAATATTTTCCGAAGTTTGGCCTTCTTTCCGGTTTTTTTAAACTCAAAATCTATCTCTACCCGGCGTTTATCGGTTTTGCATTTTTAACTTCCAAACAGATTTCTTTTTCCTTCTGGTTTTTTTTCATCATGGGAACATTGCTGTTTGGTTTGCTCAGCGTTCTGGGCTTAAATATTCCGGCAGCCGCTCTGGGAGTGACTTTTGGTCCGACCATTTCGCGTCCGGAAGAAACCCAGATGATTGGGGCCTACATTGTTTTTTTTGTATTTCTGGCCTGGTTGGCCCGATTTCATTTTCTCGATATCGTCCGAGAGGGATTCGGCTTTAAAAAAGCAGACAATTCCAAATCCGAATGGTTGTCAACCCGTTTTGCTTTCTGGGGATTCATTCTGGGGAGCCTGGCGATTGTTATCTGGTGTCATTATTTCGGAATCCCCTTTTTATTTTCATTTCTGGTTGTTTTTGCCTTTTTTATGTTCACCCTGGTAGCCATGCGCGTGATTTGCCAAGGCGGGATTGCGTATTTTACCTTAACCGCGGCTCCGATTGACGGACTGATGGCATTTTGGGGACCCAAGTTTTTCACAAACGTTGGCATCCTCGTCGCCGCTGTCATTCAGAAGGTGTTATTTGTGGATTTGCGGGAATCGCTCATGCCATCGCTGCTGCACGCTCGCAAAATAACGGATCGGGCACGTAATAATCGATTCATATTTGTTGCCATCGCGATCACCTTAATTGCCGGTGTACTGGTTTCATTTCTGGCCATGCTGGCGCTGTGTTACAAATTCGGTGTTCGCGAGCTCGAGCTGGACTGGGCCAGCCGGACCACCGTGGCAGTTTATGATAACGTTTACAGCCTGGTCGAATCACCCGTAAAGCCCGGAGACTGGGTGCTGATCTTTTCTATTACCGGCGCCGTGGTCATGCTGGTTCTGGTTATCTGCTATCATCGCTTTTACTGGTGGCCGATCCATCCGATTGGTTACCTGACCGCTTACAGTTCTGCCATGCGAATTTTGTGGTTCAGTTTTTTTATTGGGTGGGCCTGCAACGCGCTGTGTATGCGGTACGGCGGTGTCCGACTGTTTAAAAAACTGCGCAACTTTTTTATTGGACTTATTATCGGCGATTTTTTTATGGCCGGCACTTGGGCCATCGTCGGACTTTTTAAATATTCTAGTTATCTGGCGCTGCCCAACTGAAGAAAGTTATTGGTTATTTGTGAATGCGGTTTTCAATCAATTTCTATTAACAGATAACGAATAGCAAATAACGGAAAGCATTCATGTACGAAGACAAGGAACTGCAAGAGTATCGAGACCTGTTGGAAACCCCGGATCATTTTGAGGAGGGCTTTGACTGGAAAACGGTTGTCGGGGCGATTTTTATCGGCTTTCTCATGATGCCCGGCAGCATGTATCTGCAGCTGGTCATCGGCACGGGTATCGGACCGGCTGCTCGCTGGGTCACGATTATCTTATTTGCTGAGCTTGCCAAGCGCTCGTACAGCGAATTGAAACAGCAGGAAATATTTCTGCTGTATTATATGGCCGGAGCGGCGCTGGCAACCCCTTTTCAGGGCCTGCTGTGGAACCAGTATCTGGTGCAGTCCGATGCGGCCCGCATGCTGGGCGTCACCGAGTTCATCCCCACCTGGGTCGCGCCGGCCCCGGCGTCAGACTCACTGCTCGAACGAACATTTTTCCACCGCGACTGGCTGATTCCGATTTTGTTGCTGGTGGGCACTCAGATCATTCAACGTATCGATCAGTTTGGTCTGGGCTATGCCCTATTCCGGATTACTTCGGATGTTGAAAAACTACCCTTTCCCATGGCGCCGGTAGCGGCTCTGGGAACCATGGCCCTGGCCGAATCCACCGAGGATAAGCAAAAAAGCTGGAAATGGAGGGTCTTTTCAATCGGCGGCGTCATCGGTCTGGCGTTTGGGGCGATTTACGTGTTGCTGCCGACGGTGTCGGGCCTTATTCTGATGGAGCCGATTCGGCTGATTCCGATTCCCTGGGTCGAACTGACCGGCCACACCGAAGATGTTCTTCCGGCGGTTGCTACCGGTATTCAACTGGATCTGGGCCTGGTTTTTCTCGGCATGGTACTCCCTTTCTGGGCAGTTATCGGGGGCTTGATTGGAATCATCATTACGATAGTGGCCAATCCGATTCTTTATAAAAACGGGATTCTTAATCGTTGGCATCCGGGGATGGAAACCGTTGATACGATTTTCGCCAACAATTTTGACTTTTATATGAGCTTTAGCATCGGTCTGGGTTTAGCCATTGCTTTTATCGGTATCTGGCACGTGGTGCGGTCCTTTCGGAAAAGCGATTCTTCTAAAAAAGGCAGCCTGCGGGATTTGTTGCGACCGCCTCCGGGGCGCGGAGATTTTAATTTTTGGATTTCAATTGGCATTTACGTTTTTTCAACGATCTCCTATGTCTTGATCTGCCTGTGGCTGGTTCCCAATTTCCCTTGGATCTTTTTTATCGCTTACGGCTTTTTGTACACACCCATCGTATCGTATATTACCGCGCGCATGGAAGGTATTGCCGGGCAGTTCGTCAGTTTACCCCTGGTCAGAGAAATTAGCTTTATCGCCGGTGCCAAATATTTCGGCTATCAGGGTATTGAGATCTGGTATGCGCCGATTCCGATTCATAATTATGGCGAGGCAACCGTTAATTTTCGCCAGATTGAGCTGACCGGTACGAGTATCCGCGGAATTATCAAATCGGAAATTGTCGTGTTTCCGATTGTCATGACCGCCAGTCTGCTGTTTTCCCAGTTTATCTGGCGTTTAGCTCCCATACCCTCAAGCGCCTATCCTTTTGCCCAGGAAGTCTGGCATTTACAGGCCTTAAACACCCTGCTGATGCAAAGCTCCACCCTGGAGGGCAGTGCCGCTTTTTACCAGGCCCTTAACATCGTCTATGTATTGGCCGGTGTGGGCTTGGGAATGATCGTGTATGCCATATTGACCTTCTTTGGCCTGCCCATCATGCTGGTATATGGTATGGTGCGCGGGCTGGGCCAGACGTTGCCCCACGGTCACCTGCTTGAGGTGGCGGGGGCCCTGCTGGGTCGTTTCTTTTTCTTCAGGCGTTACGGGGCCATGTGGCGTCAGTATGCGCCGGTGCTGCTGGCCGGATTTTCTTGCGGTATGGGGCTGACCGGAATGTTTGCGATGGGCGTTACGCTGATACTCAAATCCCTCGGACGGCTCGCCTATTAGTCCCTGTGCGTTAAATGACGAGGACGAGTACGAGTGCGAGGAAGAACGTTGTATCACCGCGCCTGGCACTCGTACTCCTCCTCGTCCTCGATACACATTTTTGAGACTGCTTCTCGTATTATAGTTGAAATACGTCGAAAAACCTAATATGGATAAACGGGAAGCAACAAATTCGGATTATTTCGTGATAAGTTAACCCGGGCTTTCAGTGGTTGTCAAAAAAACGTTCCGGTTGCGGGAGATTTTTTTGCGACAACACGTATGCCGCCGTCCTTTTTTCGGAACATCATTATGACAAGCGGTATAAATATAAAATGCGGTAAAAAAGAGAGGTTGCGATGAAAAACAAGCTGACATTTGGTTTGGCACTGCTCCTTTTATTTGCCCCCGGCATGACCCGGGCGGAGGCGCCCCACCAGGTTGGCGGATTCATTCTGGGCCGAAATATTGAGGATTACAAAGACCGGGTCATCATGGACACGGCGCTTCCGGTTCGATACGCGGAATATACGGAGGAGGTTGAGATAAAATTTACCGAAGGCTTTAAAAGCGGACTCATTGCTTATGGGACCTGCGCCAGGCCGGGTCATATTGTCAGGCTCAAACTCAAGTATGCGGATTCAAGCAAGGACTTCTACGAAGATCTGCTCAAACGATTTAAAAAACGCTTCGGCGAGCCGGATGAATATCGCGGCGATCCCTTCCATATTTTGGTGGCCTGGAAGTGGTCTTTTGTCGATAAACAGGACCACCGCATCAGCCTCACCTTGCAGCACAATTCGATGGATCCGGAGGGCAAAATGGGCAACGCCGTCAAGATTACAGATCTAACTTTGATTGAAAAAGACGCGCTTTGTTACAAACGCAAGCAGCTCAACCAGCGGGAAAAACTTCGCCAGCAAAAATGGAAAGCCGTCAATCCGGAATTAAGCGGATGGGATCTTTTTGTGCCGCGCTAGCGGGTCGGCTAAGGCACCAAACGGTCAAGTAATCAAATGGGCGACGCTTGGAAAGAAATCGGCTGGAACGGAATTCGTTTTCGGGTCCCGGCCGGCTGGCAGCTGGTTCAGATCGGTGAGCGCCATCTTGTGCTCGAAGACGAAACAGGCCCGGTGATGGAGGTTAAATGGGCCAGGGTTAAAGGAAGTTTTTCCCACCAGACTCACCTTAAACGCTTAACTTCCCTTCAAAAGAAACAGGTCAGAAAGACGCTCAAAGCCGAATCACTTCCAGCTGATTGGGAAACGGTTTTAATGAATTTCAGGGTCAGCGGGTTTTCCTGGCAGGCAGATGCGACTCGCGGTCAGGGTGTTATTTTAT
>JASFTL010000097.1:0-10153 GCA_050053555.1 Desulfobacterales bacterium | reverse complement strand
TATCAGGAATCTTTTATGATCAGCGGTCGGAAATGGTTTCATATCCCGAATGAGGTACCCCCAATTTTCACCCCGAATAGAATCGGGTTGGAGGTTT
Source organism: Desulfobacterales bacterium (assembly GCA_050053555.1). Lineage (GTDB taxonomy): Bacteria > Desulfobacterota > Desulfobacteria > Desulfobacterales > JAHEIW01 > JAHEIW01. The sequence goes on along the minus strand of JASFTL010000097.1, from coordinate 10,056 downwards.
CTGAGCACCACGGCAATGACTTCCCTCAAAAAAGCAAAGCGATTATCCAGGTGGCAAATTCTTTTCTCGAGCTCCATTGAGAGATTAATTGCCTGCTCTAAAACCTCTTCCCGCATTTTGCGGCCGTAACGAGAAATTCTGAAAGGAAAGTGCACTTTGATTGCATGCGGAATTTGTTTGTCTAGCACGTAGAGGGTCCTGGTTGAAGAGCTGGGGGCTACAGCGATATGCTTATGCGCTACTCCGATGGACTGGATATGCTTTATATATGGATCGTCTTGACGCTCTTCAAGAATTTGCGGATGAATACAAAATAAGATTTTATCCTCCGCGAGGTAGCGCGTAGCAAGCTCGTCTGAAGGATTCGCCGTGTAAATTTTCATTTGATTTCGAGGCACTTCAAAGACAGGCAGATCAAATTGGGTGTGCTCTGAATTGGGGCGATACGTTTCCCTGGCTTCCGTATAATCAGCATGTATGCTGTATGTTCGTGTTCCTTCATTGCGATATCTATCCAGGTATATAAGCGATGTTAACATAATTTACATTTAATGTGGGTTGCGTCCGCCTCCGGCGGATTCGTCCGCCCGAGGCGGATTAAAAATAAAATCAGATAATTTCCCGATTTCAACGGGCTCAGTCCGCCTAAGGCGGACTATACCGCTTAACCGAATATCATAATATCTACTATTTTTAAGATAGATTCAAGATGAAGGCGAATTAACTGCCGGCTCTGATGGCTTTTTTATCAGCCACTTGTCCGGCTGATTCATCATTTTCACCAGCTGTCCCATGATCTGGTCATAGGCTGCGTCCAGTTCTTTGCAGGCTTCATCATCCAGGTAATTGCATTGTCTGGCAAATTCAACCCATACTTGGGTTTCGCAGGCCTCACCTTCTGAATCATTTAATTTCGCAATAAAAGGTGTTTTGAATCGCCTCTTTCGCCAGGCGCGGCTTATATTCGAACACACGGAGCGTGAAGAGCGCCGTATTTGATCGGTCAAAGAATATTTTTCCTCGCGTGGGAATGCCTCGCTTAACTGAAAGATTTTCATGGCGGAATTCATTGCATTCTGAAAGACCCTTAAATCCTTATAGCTGTTTATTTTATCTGGCATTTTCGATCCTCCTTCTCTAATATAAAGTGGTTAAATGTTTTAGATTTAATTTTTAGTTAGGCCTTTGAGGCGGGTCGACCGCCGCGCCTGCCACGTGAGGCGGCCGACCCTGCTGTGCTTTTCCTTTCCGATCTCAGCTGGCTATTTAACGCGGATCCGGTCCTTGTTTTTATCAAAAGTTTTCGGACCGATTCGCGGGACCTGCGTTAAATCTTGCGGGTTTTTAAACGGGCCGTTTTTTTCGCGAAATTCAATGATGTTGGCTGCATGGCTGGAACCGATACCCCTTAATTGCGTCAGTTCTTCGGCAGAAGCGGTGTTAATGTTGATTTTTGTTGCCTCGGCAGCAACTGTGTTTAAGACGCTTATCCAGCCGATCAAAGCCACCACAAGCACTACGCCGACCATTTTACGATTCAACATTTTTTCCTCCTTTCATATGAGTGGTTAATGCCGCACATTCACACGATGCGGCAGGGGTTAAAATCGTAGGCAAAAATTTATATCAAAACGTCAATCAGAACTTGCCAGCAATGCAAAATTATGTTAAGCAAAAAACCGTCATACGCCGATAAAGACGCATCTTTATCTTGACATTGGACATGCTTGTAATATGCTCAGTTTGATTTGTCAACTATAATTTGCCTTAATGGCAAAAAATAATTGCATTCTGCCCCAGCATGTTTGCGGAAAAATCTGGAGACCGAATATGGAAAAAGAAGAAAAATCAAATAAAAAAAGAAGATTAAGTGCATCTTTAAGTGAAACGGAAGAGATCATCGGCCGGCTGAAAGAGGCCCTGGGTGTTAAATCCGATGGCCAGTTATCCCAAAATTTGGGGATATCAAGGCAAAATATTGGTGCGGCCCGAAAACGGGATGACGTTCCTCCGGGATGGATTTATAAGGTGGCTGAGCTGACCGGTTGTTCCATGGATTGGCTTCATTTTGGGCATGGCCCGAAAGTACGCGTGGAGTATAGCGCTGCGGAATTCCCTCCAAAGGGTCGGCTGGCCAGTCAGGAATCTGCCTATAAACTTCAGGTCAGCTGGAAGCCAAGGTCAGCCGAGAAGTTACAAACAGATGAGGATATAACCGGTTTTGGTGCGGCTGTTGAGATGCTGGCGAAAATTTACGGCTCCGAAGATCAGTTGCTGATCGGCTCAATTAATACCCATCTGCGCGCACTATGCGAGGCGATTGACAGCAAACGGCGGGATCAACACTCAACAAAAGAACTCATCGATCTAAAAAAACGCCTGGCCACGATTGAAAAAAAAATTCAGCAGACCTAGCCTGTTTCAACCTTGACACCCTATCGCATATCTCCTAACCTTCGTTACGGATAACCGTACACCATTTGAAATGATAGCCGAAAGGATCCCTTATGGCCGAAAAGAAAATTGCGCCTCTGCCCGATTGCGCATCCTGTGAGCATGAAGCAATGAAGAAAGTTTGTATGGATGCCGACGGACTCAGTTCAAAAGGCTGTCCAACGCTGGCCAATAGTGATGTTCTCGCAGAAGCTGACAAGGAATATGATCGCTCGGAAATTCTGGAATTTGCCAGACAAGCCTCCCGGCAGGAAGCGGATTGTTATGCCAATCGCCACCAACGGCCTTATGTCATGCAGCCGACCAAAACCCGTATCGTCGAAATCTGTGAATTCGCGGAAAAAATGAAATACAGGCGCCTGGGCCTGGCTTTTTGTGTCGGTCTTTCCAAAGAGGCCGGTATCGTGGAAGAGATTCTTAAATACCGTGGGTTCGAAGTAGTTTCCGTGCTCTGTAAGGCGGGAAGGACATTGAAGGACCGCATCGGGATCAAAGATGAAGAAAAAATTCGTCAAGGCACCGACGAGGCGATGTGCAACCCCATATTCCAGGCTAAATTAATGAATCACGAAAAAACAGAATTAAACATTCTTTTAGGTCTGTGTGTGGGCCACGATTCGATTTTTTTCAAATATGCTGACGCACCCACGACGGTTTTGGCGGTGAAAGACCGCGTGACCGGCCACAATCCATTAGCGGCAATATATCTTTCAGATTCATATTACAGAAAAATCAAACAGGCCTAACTTTTTTCGAATCAAAGGCTCGGCTATTTGCCCGGTGGTTCTTCGGAGATGTCATCATGTGGAGTTTTCTTGACAAAATACCTTATTCAATCCTCAGCATTATCGCCATCTTTTTACTGCTGGCCCCTTTCCGTCCGATGCCGCATGTTGTCGAAAAATTCATCATGCTAAAAAACGGCAACCTTAATCGAGCGATAGACATATTTGACCTGTTCTATCATTTGATGCCCACCATTTTGCTGGTCCTAAAATTTTTCAGAAATATCAATAAATAAATTAAGTCCCAATGGACCGTAAATAAAATGAAAAACAGGCAGCCAAGGCAGATGACGCTCGTGCACCGCTTCCGCCAGTGGCTGAATGTGGGCAGCTTTATTCAAAATATATCATTCAGGCTTTTTTAAGCTTTTGTTTTCCGACTTGCGGTCAGGTGACCCGGTTGATGTAGATACCGGGGAACGAATCAGGGATTTCCCAGGCGCCAACGGTTTTTTTATAGTATTCAGTCGCTTCCACCGCGCCGACAACCGCGTATCCATAGCCCTTCAGTTTCATGTCGAGCAGGCATGCAATCATCAATGCCTTACCGGTTCCCCGATTACGATGAGATTTTTCAATCCCAATAGGGCCGAAAAATCCCAATCCGGTCGCATCGTAGCAGGCGAAACCGATAATCGCTGTTTGCTTGACGGCCACAAAACAGGATGGAGGCCTATTGGAGATGGCCACATCGGTTTCGCTGGCCCAGTCGGCACCGAATTGATCTGATACCCAGTTCACAATGATATGTTTTTCGGGCCCGATGGGCTTGCGAATGGTAATCCCGAGTTTTTTCTGTGCCGCTAAAAAGCGCCAATCATCTTGGATCTCATATAATTTAATTAGCATATCCGGCATCGTTCATCCCCCCACCCCCAATGAGAAATTGCAGAAAAATAGATACGGTCTGTGGCAGCTATTTTTCTATATTCTTGCATGATTGTCAAAATGTTAAGTGCAATCAGCGCCGCCCCTTTGCTGCCTGCTAACCGGAAGGTAATCCATAATCTATACGCATCCCGCATTTTGTTAATAAAACTGACAATATTTGTCAAAGCAAGGCAGGGCTAGTTTTAATAGATTCGTGCAACTATTTATAATTAAATCAAATATTAAATTTTTGCAGATATGGCCCGGATGTTGCTGGCTAAATTAAGGGACACAAAGGGTATTCAGGAGCGCTTTGTGTAAAAAGCCCAATATTTTTAACCAAGAGGAAGAAATGATGCAAACAGCTGGTGTAAACACTAACAAAAAGGGGGTCATCTTATTCGTCGACGATGACGAGTTGGTCCTGGAAGTCGGTAGCAAGATGATTCAACGTCTGGATTATGAGGTGCTCGTCGCCCGCAACGGCCAGGAGGCGATCGAGGTGTTTGAAAAAAACAAAGATACGGTGGATGCGGTTATTTTAGACATGCGCATGCCGGGGATGAATGGGGCGACCGTGCATGATCATTTGAGAAAAATCAAATCCGATGCCAAAATTCTTTTGGCCAGCGGTTATCTTGAGAACCGTCGCGCACAGGACATCATCCAGCACCGATACAATGATTTCATCCAGAAGCCGTTTCATTTCGAGCAGCTGACGCAGAAAATAGAGGGAATAATGGAAAGGTAAAGCCTGCCGAAATGTAAAACTGAGGAAGATTTCAGGACGGTGTGGCGAGGACTGAGCTTTAAGAGGCGATTAGGATCACAAGGGTTCTTTTATGCTCGAAGATCCAGGGCTTTGACGCACGATAAAAAGGGTTTCAGGTAAAACTGAGCCCTTTTTTTATTGCGGCACGGGATTTTCATATTCGCTGTAACGAATTTTAAGCATAATATCAATTCGTTAAATTTAAAATTAAAAAAAATACGGTGCAGCGAAACTTTTTGGCGGTTGATGTGTTTAAAAAAGTAAAGTCGAGGCCCGCCATATGAAAAACCGGAAATAAGAGATAAAAACGGAGGTTCAGGTAATGAGAACAAAACTGATGACCGTACTAACCGGGATGATGCTGTGTGTGGCATTGATTTCAAATCCCAAAATTATTTTGGCTGAGGATGCGGAAGAAACGACAGAAAATAAGGTTTCGTTGCGGGAGCGAATTGATACCAATAACGATGGTACTATCGATGCTGCTGAAAAGGCGGCTTTCAGAAAGAACCACTTAAAACGGTTCGATCGCAACCATGACGGTACGCTTGATAAGAATGAGAGACGACATGCACGCAGGGCATTAGATCGTGCCGAGGATCGCCGTGACCGCAGAGAAGATCGCTGGGACCGCCGCGAGGACATACATGACCGGCGGGAAGACGTCCGAGATCGATGGGAAGATGTGCGCGATCGCCGCGAAGATGTATGGGATCGCAGGGAGGATCGCTGGGACCGACACGAAGATCGACGGGATTATCGTGAAGACGCACGGGATCGCCGGGAAGATATACGCGACCGCAGAGAAGACATCCGGGATCGCAAAGATGACCAGTTAAAAGCGGATCGGCTCAACACGTTGCAGGACCGCCTGGCCAACACCGATGATCCAAAAGAAAAAGCTCGGCTCCAAAGACAGATCGGCCGCCTGGAAAACAATATTAAAAGAGACAAAACTGAAGACCGTTGGGATCGTCGCGAGGACCGTTGGGACCGCCGGGAGGACAAGTGGGATCGTCGCGAGGACAGACGCGACCGCAGAGAGGATGTTCGTGACCGTCGTGAAGATCGACGGGATCGCTGGGAAGATGTGCGCGACCGCCGGGAAGATCGGCGGGACCGCCGCGAAGATCGCTGGGACCGCCGCGAGGACAGACGCGACCGCAAAGAGGATATTCGCGAGCACAGAAGAGATAAGCGCAGACATGGAAGGCATGTCTCCAAGCGAGGTGGAGGAAGAAGCCGGCGTCGCTAAAAGCTTCCCTCTTCGTCCTGACGAGCTTCGCCGGGACAAGATGCCGCGCCAAGCCCGGCGTCGCTAAAAATTGCTGCTCGTGCTGATCAAAAAGCGGCAGCCTGAAAATCAGGCTGCCGCTTTTCATATTTTTCCATCAACCCGGGTTGTAAATCGTTTCTATCGGCAAAAAAGTGCCGGCGGCAGAAGGATCTTGATACCGAACGGCCACCCCGGAAGACCAACCGGATACGATCAAATCATTGAGCGTGTCGGCATTAACATCACCAATCGCAACTGACCATGGAGATGTACCCGGAAAGGCATAATTTTTAGCCGATAAAAACGTGCCGATATTGGTTAAGTCCTGCAAAAGAATATCAACACTATCGAAACTACCCACGACCGCAATGTCAAGCAGACCGTCGTCGCTGAGATCCCCCAGGCTGATTTCAGAAGCTTTAAAGGCAACAGCATAATTAACAGCTGCCAAAAAGTCTCCCGGATTGATCATGTCCTGTAGCAGGATGGAAACAGTGCCCTCATCATATACATTGGCCGCATTTTCATTTCCGACGACCAGATCAGGCCTGCCGTCTTTGTCGATATCGCCAATTTTAACAGCCAGTGGTCGAAAGCCGGTTGATAAATTCACCGGTGGTAAAAAATTTCCGAAACTGGCCGGATCCTGGAAAATCAATCTTACGACTTCACTGCCCGTTGACGTGACGACCAGATCTTCTAAGGTATCCGCATTTAAATCTTGGGCGGCAACCGAGGTGCTTTCAATGGCCAAAGATCGAATGGGGAAAAAGGTTCCCGGGCTTTTTGAATCTTGAAAAAGAATCGAAAGATGATTGTTCCGTCCGGCAATGGCGAGATCATTGAGGCCATCTTCATTCAGGTCAGCGACAGCCAGATCGTTAACAGAGCTTCCAACATTTATTTTTACGGGAATGGAAAATGTGCCTGCCAAAGATGGATCCTGGAAAAAAACGAATATATTAGAACCGTTTTCTGTTATAATATCCGGCAGACCATCATCATCTAAATCACCAATCGCAACATCTTCAAAGCAGCATTCTGCAACTGTCAAATATGTATCAACCGTAAAGGAAACACTCGGTGCCGCCGTGTCATTTAGTAAAACAGTGACCACTTCGTACCATTCGAAATTCCACGCTCCGTATTCTCTCAGCAAAGACCCTGCGACTGCAATATCAACGCCGCCATCGCCGTCCAGGTCCCCAATTGCATGCAATCCAAAATAATATGCCTCACCGGAACCACCGGCGCCCCCGACACCACCGCAGCCAGACAGGCCAAAACTATAAATAAAAATGACCAAACCGGCTGCCAAACGGATTTTGGTTCGGTTGGATAAGACTTTATTTTGTCTCATGGTTTTCCTCCTTTTTTACTCATGGTTTGCAACCGTCATACCAAAACCGCATAAGTCTCCCTGATCCTGAACGCTTAGGGGATTGTGAAAAATTAAAAAAGATATAAATTTCAAAAAGATAACTATTAAGCCGGATAATCAAATTTTTTAAACAACCTGCCTGACCCGTCTGTTGAGAGAAAATTCGTTGGGAGACCTGGCGTCATAAAGGTGCAATAAAAGCTGTCGTTGGAGCTGTATTTTTAATTTTATATATTAAAATCAGTATGTTAAATTAAGCATCCACTGGTTTACAATGCAAAAAAAGTTGCAGGGTTCTGCGGGGGAGAAATCGTCAGGATGATCGGTTTTTCAGGAGGTCAATTTAATTTCAGAGAGAAATCTATCAAGTCGCGCATGAGGTTTCTATTATTCGGAACGGCTCATGAAATTCATCAATCGGCGGGTCAATTCCAGGATCCCGATCGGGGTTAACTCGGGCAGCAGCCTGGCGCAAATCGTCAAGCATGTTGTAAACATGCACAAGCTCGGAAGGATACTTAATCCCATAGCGGTGGGGAAATCTACCTGAGACCTGACGGTCAGGATATGAGCTGATACGGTGATAAACAGCAAAATCCACATGAGACGGTTAGCCAACCCGCGCCCCTCATAAAAGATTCTGCGTGCGGCCAGCACTTGGCTGATGGCGGCAATTATCAGGCTGGCGATCAAGGTGGTGGCCGTGACTTCAACGGAAAACAATATCAGGTCTTTACTCAGCAATTCCGCCAGGGTGGGGTTAGCCAATACGGAACCACCAGAGACGAATTTGCGACCGACTGGCGTCTGAAGGTAAAGATGCCACAGGGCTTTTAAAAATGAAACCACAGTAATAAAAATAACCGTGGAGGCCGCGCAAAGAATCATAATTTCGATCAATGAATAGATTAGATTGCGATACCAGATTCCAAATGCGCGAACAGCCTGCCGCAACTTGCGTTTCCAAACGGGCTTAGCGTTTTGGGCTGAATACAATAAAATTTCCGGCATACATTTTTCTCGAGTAGATGGATTGCCGCTATAAAATACAAGTGATCTGTCAACTATCTCAAAACCAGTAGACGCAGGTTTCCGGCAGACCGCTTGAAAGCGCTGTTGGCGGATGGATATGGATTCTAATATATTATCGGCAACTAAAGACTTATCTTGAGGGCTACGCCAGAAAGCTCACGCGTTCTCTTAAGGGTCACGGGGTAGCGGACCTTGCCAAATGTGGAAGGTTTCGGTCTTCCAGACCATTGCGGGGATCGAAGGGGCCCCGGAATTGCGCAGAAACATGGCGTGCTGGGTTCTATGGCAGAGGGCGGCTTCCACTTTTATGGTGTGCCAGGGGGTGATGTCGTTGATGATATCCGCACGGTCATCCTGGTTTAGAATGCGCCCGTGCGCAAAGGGTTCGTACCAGGCACACCAGCTCAGAAAAGCAATGTCTGGATGGCCATCGGATAAGGCCAGACGGGTGGCCAGGTGAGTGTAGATATGCTGAGGGTGGCCATATTCGCCGTTGGATCCGTGGGTGATGATCATATCCGGTTGAAGTCTATTGACGTAACCGCTGATCGACTCGGCAAAATCCTTCAGGGGCACATCGATCCGGCGCGCAATACCGTTGATTTCCATATAAGGATCAATATACGGGAGAAAGAAGATATCTTCGGCCCCAAGCGCATTTGCAGCCTTGCGAACTTCCTGTTCACGGAAGGCGGCCAGGTTTTCGCGGGTGGTTAACGGCGGCTCACCGACTTCCCCGCCCTGACCACGGGTCGTCTCCAGGATAAAAACCCTGTGACCCTTTTCAGCATACATGGCCAGCGTCCCGCCGGCAAAGAGGGTCTCATCATCCGGATGCGCTGAAACTGCTAAAATAGACGCCATTTCAATTCTCGGTTCGCGATTTTTATTTAGAATATTTTTGCCAAAATGCGGCGCTGAAAATAAAACTATAAAGTAATCAAAGAAAGGATGAAATCAATGGGGGAACAAGCCGGGCACCACCAATTGGCAGGTTTCGATCAAAATGGCCTCCCTGAGGGGAAGAAAGCCTCACGATAGCCTCAGGCGGACACGGAGGCAGCACTAAGGATTAGATAAATTTCGAAAAAAGGAAGTAAAGGACAAAAAACACGAAGAGGGCAACCAGTAATAATTTAATTTTCTTTTTGTAGTCAATTACGTGGTGATCTTGCAGATTATCCGAAGATAAAAGAAAGCGGATAAATGCCAAAGGATTTATGAGATGAAACGGGAAATTTTCAGCAGAAATTCCAAAGAAGCGGTCAAATGACATTTGCCCGTATTTTATGGCGTGATTTTTTTTTAAATATTCAAAAAAGTCAATCGCCACATATATTCCGGCAAACCCTATTGCAATCGGAAGTAGCACCGAAAAAACAAATGAGAAAAAGCCTTCCATGATGATCCCTTGATTTGTGTGAAATTCGCAAATTCATGATTTGAAAATTAGATCAAAGCCGCAAATTTTTATTTTATACCATAT
>JASFTL010000096.1:0-10155 GCA_050053555.1 Desulfobacterales bacterium | reverse complement strand
TGTGATCGCAGCGGAACTTGTGGCTGCCAATGTCGGCATCGGATTCATGATCATGGTGGCTGCAAATTTTTTGTCTTCTGACCTGGTGGTGTTGGGAATCATCATCATCGGTATCATCGGATTTGCCATCGAAATAGCGATGCGCTGGCTGGAATCCAAACTGATCCCGTGGAAGGGTAAAGGCTGATTTTACTTTATTTCAGCATACGCATCGGCGGTCTCAAGCGCCTGATCCATCATGTTTATGCCTTCGTCGATTTCGGCCTGGGTGATAATCAGCGGCGGCGCCATGGCAATGACATTGCCGGGGTTGGCTGCCATGGCCATCATGCCCAGTTCGCCCAATTTCTTCGCCACTTCAAGCTTGGGATTCATTCCCGGACGAATCTTGGCATCCAGAGACATAATCGGCTCACGGGTCTTCTTATTTTTCACCAACTCAAGTCCGACAAACAAACCGAGACCGCGCACATCACCAACAGAGGGGTGCCGGTCTTTTAGCTCCAGGGCTTTTTCCAACAAATATTTTCCCATCCGCTCCGAATTCTCAATGAGCTGATCTTCCTGGTAAATCGGGATGACGGCCATTGCGGCCGCGCAGGCCAGGGCATGTCCGGCATAAGTGGCGCCATGGCTGAAAAACTGCGCTTTAAAATAGTCACCGATGTGGCGGCGCACCACCGTGGCACCCAGGGGCGCATATGCGCCGGTAAGACCTTTTGCCATTGTCATAATATCCGGCACGACATTCCAGTGATCGACGGCAAACCATTTTCCGGTGCGCCCAAATCCGCTCATGACTTCATCGGCGATTAAAAGAATCCCCCATTTGTCACAAATTTCTCGAAGCTCCGGAAAATACTCCGGCGGCGGGACGATAATACCATTGGCACCGGTCACCGGTTCACAAATAATGCCGGCCACCTTCTCGCCGCCGCCTTCCAATTCAACAACCTCATCGATGTGTTTCACGCATAGCAGTTCACACTCGGGGTACTTTTGGCCGAACATACAACGATAGCAGTAAGGCTGCGGAACTCGAACCAACTCCGTGCCACCCAGAACCTGTGCCCAACTGCGGGCATCGCCTGCGGAAAGCGACATGGACGTGGCCGTACCGCCGTGATAACTGCGGTATCTTGCCAGCATCTTGCGACGACCGCTAAATTGATGGCATATTTTTACGGCCGCCTCATTGGCCTCGGTTCCACCCAGTGAAATGAAAGAACGTGAAAGATCCCCCGGCGTAATCTCGGCTAACATTTTGGCGAGAAGCGCTCTGGGTTTGGTGGAAAAACTGGGCGCAAACGAGCAAAGCGTCTCGGCCTGTTCTTTAATGGCGCTGACAACGCGGGAATCCTGATGTCCGATATTGTGGCTGACAAAGCAGGAACTAAAATCCAGGCGCTCTTTACCATCCTCGGTCGTAAACCTCACGCCTTTGGCAGAGATGACTCGCAGCGGGGATTGAGCCGGCTGATAAGACCAGGACTGAAAATTGTGTTCGACCTCATAGGAATCCAGATCTTTTTTCTCGGAGGGGATGCTTTGCAGATCAATCATGTCTTCTCCTTCGTCACTTGCCGTATTTCTCCCAAAGCGCACCGAAGATATCTTCGTCGGCAGCTTCCTGAGCAGGCTGGATCGGCTCTGAAAGCCAGGTCACGTTGATGAAATGCTTCCAGTGAATGTTTTCCGTGGTGATGTTGCCTCCCCACGTGCCGCAGCCCAAAGACACCGTCGAGGGCATGCCGTTCCATAAATTCCCCCCGGCAGAGGGAGCATGAGCCTGGCGAACGAGAACCCGACTGACCTTTAATTCGGCAGCGGCCCTGTGAATATAATCCTGATTGAAGGTATACAGGCCGCAGGAATGGCCAAGCCCTGCATAGGCATGCATTTTTTTGACCATTTCCAGGGCGTCATCAAAGGTTTTATACTTCCAAAGGGCAAGCACCGGTGAAATTTTCTCGCCGCTAAAGCGTCCCATCCCGGGATTTTGGCCCTTGACCATAAGCATGCAGGTGTTGTCCGGCACCTGGATACCGGCATCATTTGCAATCTGTTTGGCGGAAACGGCTACTACTTTAAGATTCAAGGCCAGGTGGCCGGTCTTTTTGGTGGGGGTCCACATTAATTTTTCAAGCATTTCCTTTTCTTCTGGATCGCACAAATACCCGCCTTGCTTGACCAGTTCAGTGACCATGGCGTCAAACACGCTTTCGTGAATCACAAGGGAGTTGTCTGAACTGCAAGATGTGGCATTGTCAAAGGTTTTGCTGATGGTGATCTTCTCGGCAGCGTCGGCAAGATCTGCATCTTCGGCAACAATAATAACCGGATTGCCGGCGCCCACGCCATAAGCGGGTGTTCCGCTTGAATAGGCTGCTTTGACCATCGGTGCCCCGCCCGTAGCGACAACCAGATCCACCTGCCGCATCAGCTCCTGACTCATATCGATACTGGGTTCCCTGATGTATTGCACCAGATCAACCGGAGCGCCAACTTTTTTCAGGCCGTCGCGCATGTACTCGCAGGCAACCTGACAGGGAATTTTGGCTCGCGGATGGGGTGCAAAAATGACTGCATTGCGTCCCTTCAAAATACCCACACCATTGCTGCCGCAAGTAGCCGTGGGATTGGTAACCGGAGTCAACGCTCCAATGACGCCCACCGGTTTGGCATATTTGGTGATGCCCGTGGTTTCGTCATGTTCAATCATACCCACCGTTTTGGCCTTTAAGATGTCCCGACAAACACCGCCCACCTTAACCTTGTGCTTTTTGATTTTGTCTTCATAGACACCCATGCCGGTTTCTGCGACGGCCACTCTGGCGCACTCCGCAATATTGTCGTCTTTATACAACTGCCAGCCGACCGACAGACAGACTTCATCGATTTGTTCTTGAGTATAGTTTTCCACCTGTTCTTGCGCCGCGCGGGCTTTGGTCATATACTCGCCAATTTTCTTCTGTTCGTCAGACATATCGATCTCCTTTTCAGGATTCCACCATTTGGTATCCCATTTCAAAGGCGTTTTTGTTTTCGTCTTTGAATTTGGGTATAATGCCCAGCATGGTTTCGAGCATATTTTTCTTGTCTAACACATCTGCAGCGGCAGCGCTCAGGGCTCCCAGCATAACAATATTGGCATAAATCGGCCGCCCCAGCTTATTGACAGCCGTATCCTTTGCCGGTACAGCAATCTGCTTCAAAGGTCTGCTTTCGTCGATCTCCACGGTAGCAGGATCATACAGAATAACGCCATCTTTCATCATGTGACCGAACTGCTTGTAAGCGGCTGAAGAAAACGAACAGAAGTAATCCGGATCCTCCACCAGCGGACTGTCGATTTCTTCTTTGGAGAAAACCACCTGGGTTCTGACATAACCGCCCCGTTGCTCTGTTCCATGACTTTTCAGCATGGTCACCCGATAGCCTTGATTGACGGCTGCCGTGCCGACGATCTGGCCCAGTCGAACGACACCCTGGCCTCCAAAACCGCTGACCAGTATTTCAATTCGATCCTTCATCTTGATACCTCCTTTGAATGTCTGCCACCCTTTCTCTCAGGGCTTCGGAAAACTCGGGTCTGGAATTGCTCGCATCGTGGTAAATCCCGGTTCGCCAAATGGTATCTTCTGTTTCTTGACCCAAAGGCGCGGCATGGTTTCTGATCCAATTAAAAATATTGACGGCATTGCGAGACCCTAAAGCGTTTTTGGCAAAATTGGTGGTGCATGGAAAAACGGTGTGCACCAAAGACAGGCCATTGTTCTGCAACGCTTTTTTAAGCGTATCCACCAATGCACGACCGTCCATACTGACGTGCCTGGCCAGAAAGGTTGCCCCGGCTTCCTTCAAAACATTTAAAATGTCCATTTGAGGTTGAACCCAGTTTGGTTCCGCCATCCCATAAGGGCTGCTGTCAGTAACGATTCCCGGCGGGGTTGTCCATCCAAACTGCCCGCCTGTAGATTGATAGCCCAAATTATCGCATACCAGAACGGTCATCTGGGCGTTGGAGCGAACGGCATGCAACAGATGGTTCAATCCGATCCCAAAGGCATCTCCGTCTCCGACCGTAAGAACGATTTTCTTCTCCGGCGGAAGGGCCAGCCGTAGGCCTCTGGCAATCGCATACACCCGGCCATGAGTACCCGCAAAGTTATCTCCTTTCCAGGTCGCAAATGTCTGCCGTCCGGCGCACCCGATGGAAGTCCCCCAGATAATATCATCGATTTCGTAACCCAGTTCATCGAGCGCTTGAACCAGAGCCTTGTGGGATTGCCCCAGACCGCAGCCGGAACATGCCGTGCTGGGTATTTTCCTTGGTCTTAAATATTTCGTTGTTAATCTATCTCTTTCCATTACCATGCCTCCCTTTCCCATCCGATGCGGCTTAAAGGTTTACCTTCTAAAAGTTTATCGAAGGTTTCATGTAGCTCCGCCACAGTAGGCAACTCACCGCATTTGCCGAAAAAGTGAATTTCACTATCCTTGGCAGCCGCCCGCTGGACCTCACGAACCATTTGACCGTCATAATCCAGTTCGACCGACAGGTAGATGGCCTTTTTGGAAAATATCTCATCTGGAAAAGGCCACAGCGAGATCGGTCTGATCATTCCGACTTTTTGACCTTTTTGCCTGGCCTTTTTAACGGCAGTTTTAACCGTTCTCGACGGGGTACCAAATGCGACCACGATAAGCTCCGGATCTTCATCCAGAAACAAGGTTTCATAGCGGGAGATGATATCCTTATGATTTCTGATCTTATAAATCATGCGGTAAGAGTGCTTGTGATGGGCTTCCACCGTCTCGATATCATAGCCTTCTTCGGTCGGCGTCCAGTCGGAGCACATCGCATTGGTGCCCCGGCCCAAAACAACCGGCGGAAGATCAATTTCGTCCGTTGGCGGATAAAACTCCGGTCCCTGATGCACTTTGCGTTCCATGAACCTAAGGCCCATGGCCTCTTTTTCCTCATTGGTTTCCGGAATACTGATGTCTTCCAGGCCATCGGTTATCAGCTGATCGGCTAATACCGTTACCGGCGTCCGAAACCTCTCCGAAAGATAAAAGGCCTCCACGGTGAGCTCCATTGCTTCCTGAGCACTATTGGGCGCCAGCACGATGGTCTCATAGTTACCGCCCTGGGTCGGATAACGGGTGTTGTAGAATTCCCCCTGACCCGGAGCACCGGTGATACCGCTCACCGGTCCCACCCGCTGGGAATTGAGCACCACCATCGGTATTTCACATCCAATGGCCCAACCATATGGATCGGCATAAAGAATATAGCCGGGACCAGATGTGGCGGTCATGGTCTTCAAGCCACCGGCGGCGGCTCCTACAGCTAAATGCATGGCCGCACATTCATCCTCGGCCTGAACATAATAGCCACCGATTTTGGGCAATTCTGCAGACATCGCCTCGGCGATTTCCGTAGCCGGGGTGATGGGATAGCCTGCAAAAAGCTGGCAACCGGCCAGCATCGCCCCCTCGGTAATTGCAAAATTTCCGGTTTCTAAAAAACGTTTCATTGCTTAGCCCTCTCTATTAGGTGTTGTTCTTTTTTCGGTCTTTGTAGCGGTTTTTAATTATTAAGCTCAACCAGTGATCTAAAGCGATTGGTTTTATGCGATTTCTTTCACGTCGATGGAAAAATCCGGACATGCATAAAAGCACAACTGGCAGCCCACGCAACGTTCGGGATGCTTGACTTCCATGGGTCGATACCCTTTTTCGTTAAAAGAATCCGCAGGACCGAATACACCAAGACCGCATACTTCCGCACAATAACTGCATTCCTTGCACCCTTCCCCGTACAATTTTATCTCATACTGTCTGGCATCGCACCCCCGGCAACGCTCAGCTTCTTTGATCGCCAGATCCTGAGAAAGCCCGGCTTCGACAGCAGCAAAACTGCAGGTGCGCTCATCAAGAGATATGCAGGGCATCACGACCCTTGCCTGGTCACCGGCCTGGTAGTCCACCACCATGACGTCCTGTTCAGGCGGCGCTAGATTCTGATCGATTTGTCCGGATCCGCCCAAATATTTGTCGATAGAAGCGGCTGCTTTTCTACCCTGGGCGATCGCATCGATAATAGAGGCCGGTCCGGTTACAATGTCACCACCGGCAAAAACACCCCTCTTATCGGTGGCAAGCGTCGCGGCTTCCGTCTGGATAAAATCGCCTTTGGCCAAAGCCACGCCCAATGAAGCGCTTCCAACCGGCACCTGTCCGATAGCGGCGATTACGTTATCAACTTCCTTTTTGTATTCGCTGCCGGCGATCGGCTCCGGGCGGGGACGTCCACTGGCGTCTGGCTTTCCCAGCTGCATGCGGGTTAGCGTCAACTCCAAAATGCCATTTTTAGATGCCACCGCTATGGGTGCCGCCAGATATTGGATATTTACCCCCTCAAATATGGCTGCACCCACTTCTTCTTCGTAAGCCGTCATTTCCGCGTCGGTACGCCGATAGATAACATCGACTTCTTTGGCACCCAGCCGGATCGAACTGCGCGAAGCATCCACTGCCGTGTTGCCGCCACCGATCACAGCCACACGCTTTCCAATTTCAATTTGTTGTTCTTGATTGACGTTTCGGAGAAATGAAATACCATCAATCACACCGGGCAAGTCATCTCCGGGGATACCCAGTTTTGCTCCCTGGTGGGCGCCGCATGCCAGATAAACCGCATCAAAGCCGTCTTGTTGCAACTGGTCGACGGATTCAACCCTTTGGCCGGGTTTTATTTCTACACCGACTTCTTTTAGATAATCGATTTCCTGATCAAGTGATTCGCGCGGTAAGCGATAGGCGGGTATGCCCACCCGCAGCATTCCGCCGATGTGTTCCAGGGCTTCCAACACCGTTACCTTGTGGCCTAACGTGGCGAGATAGTAAGCAGCAGACAGACCGCTGGGCCCAGAGCCAACCACAGCGACCCGCTTGCCGCTGGGCGGTGCGATCGTCAGATTTTTAAACCACAGATCACCTCCCTTTTCGGCTGCTGCGCGCTTCAGCGCTCGAATCGCAACGGGTTCGCCGAATTGTTTGTTACCGCAATTGGCTTCACAAGGTGCGTAACAGGCAAATCCGCAAATCGATGGAAACGGTATTTTTTCGCGAATAACCGCCAAGGCCTCGTCAAATTTGCCTTCCTTGATGCGCCGGATGTATCGCGGGACGTCAATCCCGGCTGGGCAGGCACATTGACAGGTCGGTGCAACGGTACTTTCTTTGGGAACATGTTTTTCACTCATGGGTTCGACCTCCTGGGAAGTTAATAAACTATCTGTATTTTAGGGCTTTCGTTTGAGGTAATAATGTTATTTAAGCTATTGTTATTATTTATAATTAACTACACTACCCGTTATTGATATCTAATACATCAGATTTTAGCTAACTGTCAAGAAAAATAAATGCAGAATGTGGCAAAATCAAAGATGCCGCAACGAAGCGGGTCTCTTAATAAAGGTTTCTATCCACCAGACCGGGCGGGATATAAATGGGGCCGAACATTTAGAAATGCAGTGGGAGAAGTGGCTTTTATATAGTTTCGAATCCCCTGGACAATGCCTTCGGCCAGTCGTTGCTGATAGCGGGCGTTTATCAGGCGTTTGCATTCGCGCGCGTTGCTGATAAATGCGGTTTCGATTAATATGGACGGCATCTGAGCACCAAGCAGTACATAAAACGGTGCCTGTTTCACGCCTTTGCTTTTAACGCGCATATAGCGTTTATTTTTTAAGTGCCCGATAACTGCACTTTGGACGTAGGCAGCCAGACGGCTGGATTCATTGATTTTGGCATTTTGCATCAGGTCGTATAGTATTTTTTGCAGATCGCTGATATTTTTGGTCGAAGTTGCATTTTCCATGGCCGCAACACGTATGGCTTCTTCGTCGGTGGCCAGATTCAGAAAATAGGTTTCAATACCATACGCGCGGCGATCCCTGGAGGCGTTGGTGTGGATGGATACAAACAGGTCGGCATTTTGGGTATTGGCAAAGGCCGTGCGCTCTTCAAGGGTTAAAAATCGATCCCCATTGCGGGTGAGGATGACTTCAAGATTCAGCTCGTCGCGGATTTTTTTCGCTAGCCGCTTGGCGATCTGCAGCACAACCTTTTTCTCGTGCACGCCCCTAAGATAACCCGGCGCCCCGTAATCCTTGCCACCATGCCCCGGATCAATGACCACCCGCCGGACGCCGAGCGCCAACTGTTTGGCCAACGATCCCGGCGGAATCTTACCGCCTTTTTTAGCTATATCGGCAGGCGGTTGCATCTGCGGTTTTTTCGTCGCTTTAGATCCCCACACATCAATCACAATCCGAAACGGATCTTTCAGGGAGAATATTTTATAGGTTTCAAAGGACTTAATATCGACCACCACCCTGACGGCATCAGGCGTGTATTGACCGGCGCGGGCATCACTGAGCAAGTCGTCGTGGATGGGAATGCTTTTGCGGATCTGTTTTCCCAGCCGGCTGTTGCTTAAATCGACATAGAGTCGTTGGGGTTTGTTGATGGAGGGGTCTTTTTTCAGCAAATGATGGTAGTAGGAGGTTTCTTGGTCGGCGTCGATGACAACCCGAGTATAATTGGGGTTGGACCAAAATCGCAGATTGGTCACCGTGGTCATGTCACCGGCAGCTGATTTGTTTGAAGGTGGTGATATGCCCTCGATGGATTTTTTTTGCGCCTCGCTGGTTTTGATCTTTTCGGCAATCGGATCCGATTTCGCAACCGCCTCCCCTTTCTCAAATTCCGGCATGTTTTGAATTTCTGAGGACGCTTTAATCTGATACCGACTCTGGGGAAATTGGGTAATGATCTGACTGAAGATGCGATGGGCGCTTTTTAGATCTGCCAAGCGGTTTGAATAGGCATGCAGCCTCTGATAAAGCTTTCCAGCCATGTAAAGACCAGCCGCAGCCCAGGGACCGCTGGGGTCTGTTTCATAAACGGATTGAAATTTGTCGATGCACCGCTGCCAGTGATGACGATATTTCATCTTGTGGGTGTTTTTGCGGAGTTCCGCGTAACAGGCTTCAGCGTTAATATATGCTTTTTTAGGGGTCGGTCCTCGCAAGGGAGGTCGTTTTTCTTTTGGGACAGACTTTTTTGTCGTGGTCTTTGAACTGAGAATGCCAATTTCTTGGCTGGCTTTTTTCCGATAGCGGCTGTTCGGGTACCTTTTGACGATGCGCTCGAATATATCGAGGGCTTTTTTTTGATCGGATTCTCTGCCCGAGAATTTGGCCAGCTTCTGGTACATTTTGCCGGACATATATAGGCCCGCAGCCGCCCAGGGGCCATCCGGATTTTGACGGTAAACAGACTCATACTTTTTAATGCAGCGAATCCAGTTATGGCGGTATTTTATTTTCTGTGCGTTTTGACGCAGGCTGCGGTAACAGGCTTCAGCCTCAAAATAGGTGTCACGCGGCGCAGCCGCCAGGTTTGGCGCGGTCAGCATGACAACCAACAGGGAAATTGAAAACCCTATCATTCGATTGCTGTTTCCCATCCGTATACTCATAATCGCTAACCATTTACCGGTATGAATAACCGTTTATCACTCGATTCGCTTTGACCCTGTCCAGTTGTCATCCCTGGGATCGCTCAATGGGTGATGTCTTTGGCTTTTTGCTGGAGTTCATTCAGGTAGTTGATTGCCTCCAGAGGTGTCATCTTGGATATATCCAGCTTAGACAGCTTTTCGACGAAAAAATGTTCTTTTTTGCTAAACAAATCCATTTGTACCGGTCCGCTTTTCTCGGTTTGTTGACCGCTAAACGAGTCCGTTAAATCCTGTTCCTCATTTTCAATGCTGTAAAGGATTTTTTTGGCACGGCGGATGACGTGATCGGGAATTCCAGCCAAACGGGCAACCTGGATACCGTAACTTCGATTGGTCCCCCCCTGCACCAGTTTGCGCAAAAAAATAATCTCGTCGTTCCACTCCTTGACCGCAATATTGTAATTTTTCACCCGCGGTTTCTGCTGCGCCAGATCGGTTAATTCATGATAGTGAGTGGCAAACAGGGTTTTAACACCCTTTTTATGTAAATCATGCAAATACTCGGCGACCGCCCAGGCAATACTGAGACCGTCATATGTACTGGTACCCCGGCCGAT
>JASFTL010000095.1:0-10172 GCA_050053555.1 Desulfobacterales bacterium | reverse complement strand
TAATGGATCGCTTCGGCAATACCGAGCGCATAGTCCTTGCCGACATCCGAAGTCGCCCCTGTTGTATCATTGAGGGACCCGATCTTAATATCCGCTGCCCCCGCCATCGAAAGAGATCCAGCGAGAAATAATATTGCGAATAACCAAATAAATAGTTTTGACTTCATAGTTTCCTCCATTTGTTGGAAAGTCGGATTTAATCGAGTCAACTGCAACTGTTAAATTATCACCTCCTTTTGTTAAAATTCAGTCAACTCATTGAGCAACACACGCTTTGGTCATAAAGATGTTTAATCTGACAAAATCAATCTACTCATAATAGGATCTGCCAGCTAATATGAAAAAGGCCAAAGGTTAAAATAGTTTTTTATTTGCCACCAGCGATAGGCAAGGCCATAGGGCTCAAATATCATAAAGGCACAGATGGCAAGCCCAAAAGCAGCCTCTTTTACAAACAAAAAATCCATCATAAATTTTTCACCAATTGCGGTATCTGCAAATTGCATGATGGTTAATTGCAGAACCTCCATAACCACGACCATGAACAATGAACCGAATATGGTGCCATGAATCGATCCCACACCGCCGATGAGGATCACGCCCACCAGCCAAAGGGATACAAACCAGGGAAAGTGCTCGGGACTGATGGCGGCCAAATTGCTGATCCAAAATGCGCCGGCAATGCCGCCGATGAATCCGGCTACAAAAAAGGCCAGCAGTTTGTATTTGACGATATTTATCCCCATGACTTCAGCGGAAATATCGTTATCCCGAATAGCAACCCAGGCTCTTCCGGCTCTTGAACGCAGAAGATTCGCCAGCCCGACGACACAGATAATCACCAGCACAATCATCATGTAATAGACTTTTAAATCCGTATCGATGATCCAGGGGCCGACCCTGATGGTGCCCGGCGGCAAAGAAAAAGCCATTCCGCGACCACCAATCTGAGCAACATATTGGGTAATAATAAAATCCACCGTAATGAACTGAGCCGCCATCGTGGTCAAAATAAGGTAAAATCCCTTTACCCGGGCGGAAGGCAGCCCAAATAAGACACTCCAGATGCCGGCGACAATGGCAGCGATAACGATGCTGAAAGGATAGGCCAGACCCCAATCAATTAGGAGCTTAGGCCAGGGAAACTCCAAAATAAGCAGGGTGCTGGTGTAAGCACCCACGGCTAGAAATGCAGCGTGACCCAAAGTGACTTGACCGCAAAAACCGATTAAAAGCTGTACGCCTAAGGCGCCTAAAATCGTATAGCCAATCGTGTTGCAGACACTCAGCCAGTAAGAATCAGCGACAAAGGGGATAAACACAAAAAGACACAGCCCCAACAAAATCATCTTGCCCTTGATAAATTTGGTCTGAAACCAGGCATGATCTTCAAGATAACTTTGATGATAATCACCGCAAGGAAGCCAGGTTGTTGACATAAAGCAACTCCGTTAAATTCGTTATATTAGTTGAATTGGTAGGATTGGTTAATAGAATTTCAGCGAATTGGAACAATCGAACAAATAAAACCAATGAAACCAATCAAACCCGCTCGATTCTTTCCCACCCCCATATACCATACGGTTTAAACATCAGAAAAACCGCCATAAATACAAAGGGCGCTATTTCTTTGACGCCGCCGGGGAAATACTTATCCAGATAAGCGCCACAAAAGTTCTGCAAGACACCGATAACGATGCCGCCCACTATGGCCCCGGGAACGGAATTCAGGCCGCCCAAAACCACCGCCGGCAACACGAGCAGTGAAAGAAACCCCACGGATATATTCAGTCCGTTGATATTACCTAAAAGGGTACCGCCCACTCCGGCTGCCATGAATGCAATGGCCCAGGCAGTTGCGTAAACAAAACGGGCACTGACCCCCAGCGATAGGGCCGCCATTTCGTCATCGGCCGTAGCCTGCATGGCCAGCCCCCAGCGCGTATATTTGAAAAAACACATAAAAATGATCAGAAGAAAAATGGCCGCGATAAAGCTCCACAGGTAAACCTGGCCGATAACAAGCGTCCCGATGCGAATCGGTTCAATGGCAAATACCGGCGGATCAAACACCCGGGTGTCGGTTCCCCAAAATAATTCAACCGTTCCTTTAAAGAAAAAGGAAAGCCCGACCGTAACCATGATCACCGTTAGAACCGGTTCGCCGATGAGTTTATCCAGAAAGATCCGCTCGGTCAGAATGCCTAAGACAAAACCGATGGCCAGTGAAAATAAGAGTGATAGGATAAAGGGAACTCCCATGGAATAAAAGCTCAGGGAAACGTAGGCGCCGATGAGCGTCAGTTCGCCCATAGCCAGATTCAGTACGCCCGAACACTTGTAAATCAGTACCCAACCCAGGGCGACCAACGCGTAAATACCGCCCACCATAATACCTGTTGTCAGGGCCATTAAAAACAAGTCCATTCGATTTGCTCCATGTAGCCTGTTATTAGTTATTGGTTATTGGTTGAAGCTTGAATAACGGTTGACGAATAACGATCGTTCGATTTTCTGTTTGCGTCTGATTCTTTAAAACCAGTCGACATTACTCCGGTACCTAGTCGGCGACGTTGCGGATTTGCAGATCCGTCTTAATGTGGGCCTGGCGCCCGTCTTCATATTTGATGGTTGTGTCGATGTGAACGGCATTATTATTCGAGTAAAGTGCATTTACAATATCTTCATAACGTTTTTCGACAAAAGCTCGGCGCAGTTTCCGTGTGCGCGTGAGCTCATCATCGTCCGCATCCAGTTCCTTGTAAAGATTGGTAAATTTCACCACCTTGGCTACATCCGGCAGGTCTTTGTTGGCCTGGCGGATCTGTGTTTCCACCAGATCATAAACTTCGGACATCTGGGAAAGTTCCTGGTAACTCGTATAATTCAGCTTCTTTTCATCCGCCCACTTCCCAACCACCGAATAGTCGATGCACAATACAGCGCTGATGTAATCTTTCTTATCGCCGATCACCCATGAATCTCTTATATAGGGGCTAAACTTCAGACGGGTCTCCAGATACTGGGGTGCAAAGGGTTTGCCGTCTTTTAGCGTAAAAACATCCTTTGTGCGGTCAAAAACGACCAGATGCCCGTCATCATCAATAAAACCCTTGTCGCCGGAATAGAGCCAGCCGTCTATCAATGTTTTTTCAGTGGCCTCGGGGTTTTTATAATATCCCAGAAATACAGAAGGGCTGCGCGTCAGGATTTCACCATCTTCAGCGATCTTGACTTCCGTTTCGGGAATCGGGTGACCCACGGTGTCAAACTTGATGTCTCCGCTGCGATGCACCACCGATATGCCGGCCACTTCTGTTTGACCGTAAATCTGCTTTAAGTTCACCCCCAAGGCGTGAAAAAAGCGAAAGTGATCCGGTCCCATGGCTGCTCCGCCGGTATAGGCATTGCGCACGCGGGCCAATCCCAGATGATCTTTGAGCTTTTTCTGGACGGCTATGGAAGCCAGCCACTCAAGGAATCTCCAGTAGAAGGGCACCGGTTTTTTATCGAATTTCAGATTGGCCACTTTGTAGCCCACATAGGTTGAAAACTCATAAATCTTGCGTTTGATCCATGTTGAATCCAGATACTTGACCTGAACGGTGCGGGTCATTTGTTCGTACATGCGTGGCGGGGCAAACATGACATGCGGGCCGATTTCACGGATATTTTCCTGGGCGGTCTCCGGCTCCTCTGGAAAGTTGAGGGTATATCCGATCTGCAATCCGCATGAAATCGACATCATTTGCTCGCCGATCCAGGCAAACGGCAGATAGGATACGTAATCATCGGAGTCCATGCAGGGATCCACCGCCATGAGGTGCTGGCCCATGGTGAGCATGTTATGGTGAGACAAAAGGGCACCCTTGGGCAAAGCGGTTGTACCTGAAGTATAAAAAAGCAGCGCGATCTCTTCCCCACGACCCTTATGGATGAGCGCTTCGAATAATTCTGGCTTTTCTTTTTCCAGTTCCCGGCCTAACTGCTGAACTTCTTTGAGACTAATTAAATAATCCTGATCGTAATTGCGCATCCCTTTGGGGTCATCCCAGATGATCTTTTGCAGCTTGGGGCATTCATTAAAAATGGAAATGCCCTTGTCAACTTCCTCCTGGCCTTCGCCAAACAAAAATTTGGTATCGGAATGATCGATGATATATTTGACCTCATCGATGAGGCAGTCCTGGAACAGCCACACCCCGATGCCCCTGGCACATAAGGTGGCCATTTCCGCCCATAGGCCTTCCGGGCGGTTATCTCCGATCATCGCGACCTTATCGCCCTCCTCCAGCCCAAGACTGATAAGCCCCAGCGCCACGTATTTCACATTTTCCAGATAATCCCGCCAGGAGATCGGACGCCAGATACCAAATTCCTTTTCCCGCATGGCCACCCGATCTTTACCGTAATTAGAAGCCTGCTGATAGAAAAGCTTGGGGATGGTCAGATCTTCTGTTATTTCTATCCTGGTTTGACGATCGCTACCTTCGTGTTGCATATAAATCCTCTTCTCCTAAATAGGCTTTTATCACCTCAGGGTTATTTTGAACTTCCTCAGGTGTACCATCCATAATTGTATAGCCGAAATTGAGCACAAACACTCGATGAGAGAGATCCATGACCACGCCCATGTCATGTTCAACCAGCAGGCAGGTGACTTTCCAGCGTTTTTCTTCGTTAACATCCAGGATAAAGCGCGCCATATCTTCAACTTCTTCCAGATTCAAGCCGGCCAGCGGCTCATCGAGGATCAACAGTTCCGGTTCCAGTGCCAGCGCCCGGCCCAGCTCGACACGTTTCTGAAGACCGTAGGGCAGCATACCGACCGGCTTGGACCGGATGGGTTCGATTTCCAGCAGATCGATAATTTCCTCTTCGATAAACTGTCGGTGTTCAATTTCTTCTTTAGAGGTTTTTCCGGCCCACAACGATCCGCTGGCAATTCCGGACTTCAGATGAATATGGCGGCCGAGTCGAATGTTATCCAAAACCGTCATGCCACCGAAGACTTCAACTTTTTGAAATGTGCGGGAAATGCCGAGTTTGGAACGTACGTAAGGTTTCAGATGGTTGATCTTTCGGCCTTTAAAGGAGATGGTCCCTTTCTGCGGGTGGTAAAGGCCGTTGATGCAGTTCATCATCACGGTCTTGCCCGCTCCGTTGGGACCGATCACAGAATGAATTTCGCCTTTGCGAATTTGCAGGTCTACACCCGCCAAAGCCGCAACTTTACCGAAAGACATATGAATGTCCTCAAGATTCAGGAGAACATCGCCTTCTTTTATATCCGTTGCAACGACCAATCTTCAGGCCCCCCTTCCTTGAACATCCACATGGATAATCGCTAAAAATTTCTTTTTTGCAAAATAAAATTAAATACTTGAATATAATTCAGTTCATAGAAAGCGTTACATTCAAAGTGACATAGCTATAATGTACCCGCCCTTTAGTCAAGAAAATAATAAGAATTTCAATAATCTCTTGGAATTATAGGATAAATAGAGTGGCCATTTCGGTTATGAAATTTAAAAAATCAACGATACCATACATACCGGATGGTCATAAAATGTCAAGTTGATAAAATAGCTGTAAAATAGTGGGTAATAACTACTATTTATCGTATGATAAAAGGTGGGACCGCAGATTGATTTTTTTGTTTTTCAACCTGAGTTTACTGCGAATATTGTACCGGTGGAATAAAATCGTGTTTTTCGACAGACACAGGAGTTCGGCAATCTCCTTGTTGGTCTTGCCTTCTTTGACGAGATTGGCAACTTTGATTTCCATCGGGGTAAAGTTAAAGTATTTTGAGGACAACTTGCTGATAAACGGTGAAATAATGTTTTTCAGATTGGACTCCATTATATTAACCAGAGTTCGTTGACTGGTGCTTAGCCGGCTCTTGTTCAATCGCTGAACATAGGGATTGATCAGTTCCTTTACGTTGGACAAAACGTTTTCACCGAGTTCTTTTTTGTCGTCTTCCCGCTGTTTTAGAAGAACCTTTAGAGCGGTGTTGACTTCTTCAAGATGATGAGATTGGGCCTCCAGCTCCACCTCTCGTTTACGCAGCGCCTCTTCGGCGCGTTTGCGTTCTTCAACTTCCTGTTCAAGCTGTTTATTGGTTTTGGCCAGTTCAGCCGTGCGTTCTTCAACCAGCTCTTCCAGATGATCGTGATATTCTCTTAATACCTCCTCAGCCTGTTTCAGAGCGCTGATATCGCGCAAAATGACAATATTTCCGGCCGGCTTGCCATCTCGATTGCGGTAAAGCGTCGAACTGATTTGAACATCCAGTACCCGGCCTTCCCGGGTGAGGCGCTTGGTCTCAAAAAGGTGAATCTTTTTGCCCCTCAACATGTTATCGATGGCCTTTTTGGTTTCCGGCCAGCTCTCTTCGGGTACAAAATCGATAGGCTTTCCGAACACTTCCTCACCTGAAAAACCAAATGTTTGCTCAAATGCCGGATTGACATAGGTGGCTCTGCCCTCCATGTTGTAGACCACGATCGGATCCGGGGATGATTCTAAAAGCAGCCTGTAGCGCTCTTCGCTTTCTCGCAGCGTCTCTTCTGTGCGTTTGCGTTCGGTCAGCTCTCGCCGGACATCCGCATACAATTTTCCTTTATCAAGAGCAACCAAAGCGAGATCAGCAAAAAGTTGCAGGACTGCAATATCTTCCGGCTTGAATTTCTTGCCGCGTCCGACACTGGCCAGCCCGATGACCCCGTGAAATCCATTATGATCCCTCAACGGAATACCAACGACCGAATGCAAGTCATCCAATGACTTGTCGGAAAGCCGACCCTCCCAGGAGCGATAGTCATCGACCAGCAGCGGTTTTTCACTCTGCCAAACCTTACCCCCCATTCCTTCGCCCAGTTTCACCCGCAATCCCAGCTGAGCTTTAAAAAATCCCATCCCGACGCGCATCTGCATTTCGCTATCTCCGGGCCCGAGCAGATAGATATACCCATGCCGGGTTCCAGTGAGCATGGCTGCACGTTGCAGGATTGCTTCCAATAATTCTTCTTCATCCAGACGGTCGATTAATCCCAGAGAGGTTTCATGTAAGGCGGTTAGATATTCGTTTTCCCTTCGGAGTGCTTGTTCAACTTGACCCAGCTGATAAATTTCTTTTTCAAGCGCCTTAACCCGCAGTTGCAACCCTTCATCGGATAATTTATTTTCCTCTAGATTTAACACTTTGTTTTTTCTCCTGGTGAAGCCTCCCCGCGGCACGCCGCGGGGCATTCTGGCGAAGGAGAGTAATCCCGTTTTCCCGGGGCAGCACAGCCCTTGGGCGTTAGTCCGCCGCAAGCGGATTGAGACAGATTTTTTCAGCCGCCGGCCGAAAAATTTAAACCCCTCAGCTGCCGCCATCAAAACCGATGGTCACCTCTCCTGCTTCAACGATGACGGGGACCTTGCGTTCGCCGTTGGAATGCTTTAGCATCGTGTCGAGCTGGTCGGGATCGGATACAACGTCTAAATAATCAACATCCCTATTCTGTTTGGCATAAGCTTCACGAGCTGCCCTGGTGTAAGGTCAGGCATCTTTTCCGAAAATCAATACTTTTTCAGGCATAGCTTAATCCTCCCGGGCTAAAAGTTAGAAGTAATTATTTATCTTTATTTCAATTAGTTGTATCCGATAACAGCAAAACCTTAACAGCCATTTCCATTCTTGTCAATGACTTCAATTTGACATATATTGATATGTTGATAATTTACCAAAATTTTTATAATAATTATGGGCTTGAAGACGAATATCGAACCAGAACTATCCCGGGAAGTCGAAATCGTAAACGAGCTGGGTTTGCATGCGCGTTCGGCCGCCAAGATAGCCGCCCTTGCCGGCCGCTCAAAGGCCTCGGTCTGGATAAAAAAAGGAGGCGAAAAAGCCGATGCATCCAGCATCGTAGACATACTCACATTGGCCTGTGAAAAGGGTTCAAAAATTACCATCAGTATCGAAAATAACGCCGATGGCGATATTTTAGAGGCCATTGCCAAACTGGTTGAAAAGGGATTCGAGGAATAAGCTCAGCGAATGGAAATGAGTGCTAAGGAAATAATCATCAAAGGAATCAATGCCTCACCGGGAATCTGCATCGGTAAAGCTTACCTGGTGGATAGAGAAGGCGTTGATGTTGTTGAAAAGTACCAAATCGCCGCAAAAGATCTATCAAATGAGATTAAACGCTTTAAAGGGGCTGTAAAAAAAGCCAAGGATGAACTGCGGAAAATTGTCGAAAAGAGCCCTGAAGAATTGCAGCATGCCCATATCCTTGAAACGCATATGGCTTTGCTAAAGGATAAGATGCTTTATGGTCACACCATTGAGACCGTTAAACAGGAAAATGTCAATGCCGAGTGGGCGCTGAAAAAGGTCGTATCGAATCTGAACGAGGTTTTCGAGACTATGACCGATCCTTATTTAAAAGAACGTTCTGCGGACGTGCTTCAGGTCGCCGACAGTATCATGCGAAACCTGGTGGGTGCGAAAAAGGTCAATATCGCCGCCATCGACAAACGCGTCATCCTGGTTGCCCATGACCTGTCACCGGCTGAAACCAGCCAGATCAACCTTGAACGGGTTATGGGTTTTATTACCGATCACGGCGGCAAAGCATCTCATACGGGCATTATCGCGCGCAGCCTTGAAATACCGGCTGTTGTCGGACTGCAAACCGCCACTTCATCGATTCGGAGTGATGATCTCATTATTGTGGATGGAAATACCGGTTCGGTCATCATTCACCCTGCCGAAGACACCCTGATACAGTATGAAGAGCGTAAACTCAATTATGAAGAATACAAGGCGGTCATCACCCGCGAAAGCAAAGCGCCGGCTGAATCGGCAGATGGTGTTCGGTTGGCGGTTATGGGCAATATTGAATTGCCGGAGGAGGTGTTTGCCTTGCTTAATTATGGGGGTGACGGAATCGGTCTTTACCGCACCGAGTTTCAATATTTTAACCGTGCCGGTTTTCCCGACGAAGATGAACTTTTAGATAAATACCAGGATGTCGTTGAGGTCATGGATCCGAAGCCGGTCACCATCCGAACGCTCGACATCAATGGGGACAAGGCTGTAAGCAATCATTTCGGCTCGCAAGAAGTCAATCCGGCCCTTGGATTACGTGCCATCCGCTATTGCTTGAAAAAACCGCAAGTTTTTAAAGATCAGCTTCGGGCGATTCTCAGGGCGGCGGCTTTTGGAAACGTCCGAATTTTATTTCCAATGATATCCACCTATTTTGAAATCCGTGAAGCCACCCGAATGTTGGACGAGGCGGCTGAGTCTCTGGAAAAAGAAAATTTGCCGTATAACCGTGAAATTGAAATCGGTGCCATGATTGAGGTGCCCTCGGCAGTGATCATGGCAGACGTCATCGCAGAACATGTGGATTTTTTCAGTATCGGAACGAATGATCTGATTCAATATTCCCTTGCAATCGACAGAGGCAATGAGCAAGTTGCTCATCTGTTTCAACCCCTTGACCCGGCCATCATCCGGATGCTCAAGCATGTCGCCGATGTGGCCCGGGAAAAAGACATAAAGGTCTTTATGTGTGGTGAAATGGCCGGCACACCCCATCACATCCCCCTTTTATTGGGAATCGGAATGGATGAGCTCAGCATGAATCCTCAAACCATCCCGGACATCAAGCGGGTGATCCGGTCCTTGAATGTCGCGGATACCCGCTCCTTTTTAGAAGAAGTGCTCAAACAGACCACAGCCAAGCGCACATTCGAGCTCATAAAAGATACCTACGGCAGCATCCTTTCAGAGCAAGTGTATTCTGAATAAAAAGGCTTAAACTTCAGGTGTCAGGTTTCGGGTGTCAGGTGCCAGGTGCCAGTCTTTGGCCCGCAGGGCCTACCCGGTTTCAGGTTTCAGGCTTTTTTTCAGACAGGATTTACAGGATTTACAAGATTTTAATTTTACATTTTCAGTTTCCAGAAGAAACTGAAAATACACAATCGCCTTCGGCGAAAGTGAACATAATCATAGGTGTATAAGTAATTAATTGACACTACTAAAATTTTCCAGGATATGTGGTGCTTACCAAAAAAATAATTTTTCCGCTGAAAGCGGATTGAGTTTTCTCACTTCCATCCGGGAAGTGAGAAAGATAAGAAATAATCCTGAATAATCCTGT
>JASFTL010000094.1:0-10179 GCA_050053555.1 Desulfobacterales bacterium | reverse complement strand
GGCCTGCCTAATTTTGACACTATTTCGACCGTCGGCATTGTGCAGGATGTTGCACCGCAAGTCTCGGACCTGTATGCCACCCTGGAGATGACCGCCAATACTGCCAAACCGCTCATCATTTTGATCTCAGATGAAAATGCGTTTCCGGCCGTGCTCGATCTTTTGGAACACTTACACGGCGATCTATCCGCATACCCTTCGATCATCCCCTATTTTAACCCCATCACTCCGCTGGTCATCAACAAAACCACGGTGGACAAAATGTTTGTCACCATCGAACGGGGCTTACCCTTTATCTACGCCAATTATGGAATGGCCGGCGCCTCAACGCCGATTACACCTGCCGGTCAACTGGCCCTTATGAATGCCGAAGTACTGGCCGGACTGACGCTCGGCCAACTGATCAAGGAGGGCACTCCCGTAATCCTCGGCAATCATCCGGCCTGTTTTGATATGAAGGGAAACGAAAGTTTCTATGATCCTAAAAGCTACCTGATCGATCTGGCCTGTGCTGAGATGATGGCGTATTACAACCTTCCCCATTCCGGAACTTCAGGTGCCGGGATGGGATGGGGCGCGGATCTGAATGCTGTTGGTCATCAATGGTTTAATCACCTGATCAGTTGCCTCGGCAAGAAGGGGCTGGCACCTTTTGTCGGCGACATACTGGGCTCTGTGGCATATTCTCCCAATGTTATGGTATATGCCAACGAGATTATTCAACAGGTTCGTTTTTTTACTGAAGGATTTGTGATAGATGATACCCTCGTGGGATTAGAGGACATAGCCCAGGTGGGTCCGGGCGGGAATTATCTGACATCCGATATGACTCTCAAATTCTATAGCAAGGCCCGTCAAAGCAGCCACCTTTTCGACAACCTGCCGATAGATGAATGGCAGGCCAAAGGCCATCCGCGGGCAGAGGATTTGCTGAGAGATTACACCGTAAGATTACTTGCTGAAAGCAAACCGCCGCAAAATCACATCGCTTTGATCGAACAGGGCGAACACTTCATTGATTCGCTCACCACTGATTGACCATAAACCGACATAGGGGATGGCACCCGCGATCGAGTTACCTTGAGTAGACGAATCGAACGCGGGAGCACCCCCTATTGGGTCCCCGATAAAGCGTTGAGATCCCTTATCGGTATAATGTTAACTTGCGCACCTCTTTATTTTTCAATCCAGCGCGGCACCTTGAAGGTCGTACCTGCATAAGGCGTGAGGGGCGGATCGGTGAAAATCGGCTGCAGCTCGCCGCCCTGCACCTGGTAGTGGACCACCGGAGCACCCGCTTGAGCACGCAGGACATTGTCTTTATCCCACTTGATAAGACCCAACTCTCCCTCATAGCCGTGTTTCTGAATATAGGCATTCACGGCTTTGAAATTATAGGCATCACCCACTTTTTCGACCGCATGAGCCCAGGCCTTCACAGCAGTGTAGGCGATCCAGGCACCGGCCGGAACCTGATGCTTGTTGATTTTCACGAACTTGTCCACCCAGGCTTGTGCCGCGGCATTGGGCGCCTTGGGTCCCGGCAGTCCGCTGGGCATCTCGCCCACGATACCATCGGCGGTCGTCTCCAGGGTATCCACCACTTCGCGAGGCGTAATGCCCCAGCCGAGGCTGAGAATGGCGTTGGCTGGTCTTTTAAGAAACTGTTGAATAAAGGTAATGTTTTCCTGTCCGCTGGGAATTTCCATGTGAATAAGGGCCGGCTTGATTCGCCGAATCTGGGAAAGAATAACACCCCACTCGTTGGTGCCGTAGGGTACGGTTTCCCGTTTGGCCACTTTCCAGCCTTTTTGTTTAAAGCTGGCCTCCAGGGTGTCTCCCACTTCAAGACCCCATGAATCGTCGGTATTGATGATCACGACCTTTTTATTGGGGTATTTGTAAGGTAGCGCCATCAGCGCACGAAACATGCTTTTGGCCTGTTCAACGCCGACGTCGGTTGTCTGATAGATATTGTAATACTTCTTGGGATCTTCTTTAAACACATCCACCGCCGCCTGGGATCCATCGTCAGCAAAAAAGGGCGCATCGTATTTGCCGTAAGCCCGCACATCCTGGCCCCATCCGGCCCAACCGGCATGCACCGAAGCCACATTCTTTTGGCCGCACAGATAATCGGCCGCCTGCATGACGACTTCAGGCTCAAACCCTTTGGAATCGAAACGAATAATTTCGAGCTGCTTGCCCAGCAGGCCTCCGGATTGATTGATTTCATCGATGGCCATTTTGATGCCCTTGAAATAGTCTGCCCCGGAACCTGCCGCCCAGCCGGTCATCGGAATCGGAACGCCGACGGGTATGGTTTCGGCAGCCATGGCAATGGGAACACAAAACAGAAAAACCATCACAACCAATGTCAATAGACTGATTTTTTTCATACTGCACCTCTCCTTTCGTTTAAAGATAGCCCTACTAAAAGTAAGTACTGCTGCCTTGCAACTTACGAAATCCGGTTTGTCGCCGGCCCTTTTCATCACCCTTTTCAAGCACGTCGGCATCAGCCAGTCGGTCCCTGACTTGCCGAGCGTTTTAGAAAAATACCCATCACACCGTTTGGCAATGCCAATACCAAAATGACCACTAAAGCGCCCATCGTCACCGCCCGATATGCGCCCAACGGTGCCATCAGCTCACTGCCGGCGACCACCAAAAAAGCGCCTAATATGGCGCCGGGAAAATGCCCCAGGCCTCCCACCAGCATCATGACCATTAAAATGCTAAACAGGTCCAGATCCAGCATGCGAAAAGAGAGCACCCCGTAGAAATGGCCGTAGAAAGCCCCGATGATACCGGTTAAAAATGAAGTCAGCGCAAAGACCCTCAGCTTATATTTAAAGGCGCTGATACCCAGGCTCATGGCAAAATCCTGTGAATCTTTAAGGGCCAGAAACGCAACGCCCCAGTAAGATTTAATCACAAACATAATAATCAACGCACAGGTAAGGGAGACGAAGAGCGTTAAATAGAACGTCGGAACGATATTGGCGGAACTGAAGTTATAGCCGAATATATTGATAGGAGGAATGGTCAAAAGACCAACGGATCCGCCGGAGCCCAGCGCAATTCCGATCTCACCCCTTAACGTCGGCTGTAAGGCCATGTGCACGCCGAATGTCACCAGGGCAATATATGGCCCCGCCAGTTTGAGACAGGGCAGCCCCACCAAAACGCCCATGCCGGCGGTAAACAGACCGGCAATCAGGATCGACAGCACCGGTGTCACATCATGGTTGATCGCCAGGATGCCGGAGCAATAGGCGCCCATGACAAAAAAGGCCACTTGGCCAAATGAGAAAATGCCGGCAAATCCCATCATGACATCCCAGCAAGAGGCCACCACGGCCCAGATCAGACACATGATCATGATGTTCATGATGAATTTAATGTCGCCTACAAAGATGGGCAAAATCGCCATGATCCCATAGCAGACGCCGATGATCATTGCCATGTGTTTTAAACGCATATCTTATTCGCCTCTTCCCATTAGACCCTGGGGCCGCAGCGCC
Source organism: Desulfobacterales bacterium (assembly GCA_050053555.1). Classification (GTDB taxonomy): domain Bacteria; phylum Desulfobacterota; class Desulfobacteria; order Desulfobacterales; family JAHEIW01; genus JAHEIW01. The sequence continues at coordinate 6,652 of JASFTL010000094.1, read as the reverse complement.
AGGGTCGCCAACAAAAGAATAAAAAGCGCAATAATGCTGTAGCTCATACCGAACAACCAGCCCACAAAAGCTTCTAACATGCCGATGATGAAGGCGGCATAAAGTCCGCCGCGGATGGAGCCCATCCCGCCGAATGCCGTTACCACCCAGGCCTTGATCATAATAGTGCCGCCGGACATGGGATTGATGAACCACTTTTGACTCAATAGAATGCCGCCGAAACCCACCATGACCGTTGAAATGGCAAAGGTGGATGCGAAAATGCGCCCTTGTGGAATGCCGACGATTTTGGCCCCTTCTGGATTTTGAGCCACGGCTTGTACAGCCATACCGATGCGGGTGTTGTTGAGCATCCACCCAAAAAGCAGGATACCGCCAATGGACATGACAAAAATCATGATGTCCTGATAAGCAAACACCAGCTGGCCGACTTCAAGCGTCCCCTCCAAAATGGGGGGCAGCGATTTCATTTTGACGCCGAAGACCACCATATATAGGCTGGTTAAAAAAAGCGCCAGACCTAGGGTCATCATCATGACCTTGTTTTCCCAGTCCGCACGTTTCCTTAATGGCGCTACCAACAGTTTTTCCAATCCGTAACCAACAGCGAACATCAGCGGCATCACAATGACCAGAACCGCCAGGTAGCCACCGAATTGAAAACCGAGTCCAAAAATCAGTATCCAGGCAAAATAGCCGCCCATATTGAAAAAGTCTCCATAGGCGAAATTAAAGGCCTTGGTCACACCATAGACCAGGGTCATGCCCACGGCCATCAGGGCATATACGGAACCGGTGGACAAACCAGCAATAATGACGTCGGTAGTTTCATAGAACAATAAAATGGTGTCTTCGCTAAACATTCGTTTTGACTTCCTTCACATCCCCAAAAAGATTTCTTTCAGGTGATCGTCACTGAGCGCTTCGTCCTTATCACCCTCAAAAGAGATCTGCCCCTCTTCCATGACATAGATTCTGTCTGCCAGTTCTGCAATTTGAGGGATATTTTGCTCCACCAAAAGGACGGTTTTCCCCTGTGCGTTAATCTGTTTGATGGTGGCAAAAATCTCATGCCGCAAACTGGGCTGCAGCCCCAAAGAGGGTTCGTCGATACACAGAAAATCAGCATTGGACATCAGTCCCCTTGCGACGGCCAGCATGCGGGCTTCGCCGCCGCTCATCGTTGAGGCGGTCTGTTTTTGACGCTCCACCAGCCGCGGAAAGAGGGCGAAGACCCGCTTCAGGTTTTCCTTTTCATGGGCCCGGGCATTCTTGGAATAAGCGCCCAGTTTTAGATTTTCTAAAACCGACATATAGGGGAAAAGTTCCCGATTTTCAGAAATGTAGATAACGCCTCGATTGACGATTTTCTCGGTCGCCAAACCGTTTATGTCCTCGCCCTGATGGGTGATCGTTCCGGTAACATTCTCCACCAGTCCGCAGATGGATTTCAAAAGGGTGCTTTTACCATGGCCGTTGGGACCCAGCAAAACAACTACCTCACCCTGATTCACATGAATGGAGACATCCTTTAAAACATGCGATTCTCCATAGTAGGTATTTAAATTATTTACGTTCAGCATCAGTCTCACCCAAATAGCATTCGATCACTCTGGGGTCATTGCATACTTGCGCAGGTTCATCCAGGCAGATCAGGCGACCGGATTCAATGCACATCAGACTTTCGGTAAGTTCGGTGAGCACCTTCATGAAGTGCTCGATGATAATGATCGTGATGCTCAGATCCTGGTTGATTTTGCGGATTAAATCCATGAGACTTCTGATCTCGGTTGCATTGCAGCCGGCCATGGGCTCATCCAGCATCAGAATTTTGGGTTTGGTGGCCAGGGCCGCCGCGATCATCAATTTCTTTTTGCCTAGCAGGGTTAAAAGACCGGTACTTTGCAAGCGTTCCTGTTCAAGATCAACAAAGCGGATGACCTCATCCACATGGGTCGGATCTAGGCCGCCCTTGGCGCCGAAACGGCTACCGACGGAAATGCTTTTCTGCACGCTGAGACTGGGAAAGGTTTGGGGGATTTGGAAGGTACGGGCAATGCCGGCTTTGGCAATCCGATCAGGCGGCATACCCGTAATATTGCGGCCTTCAAACTCGATTTTGCCTTCGTAATCGTAAAATCCGGTGATCAGATTGAAAACCGTAGACTTACCCGCTCCATTAGGTCCTGCGATGCCGAATATCTGCCCTTGTTTCACCTCAAAACTAAGATCGTTCACCGCCTTCAGCTCACCGAATCGTTTGGTGACATTTAAGGCCTTGAGCATCGCGAAATCCTCCGCTTATTTCATGATTCAGGTTGAGGTCAAAAAATCTGTGATCGCATCCTAAATAAAAAGCTTGGGTCTTTTTCTATTTGCTTTTGCGCGTATGATCTCCTTTTCATCTGCAGGACGAAAAATGATAAAGGACGGAGCCCCCGCAATCTGAAACTTTGGGGTATCTAACTATAAAATTTTTATTATTTCAAGTCCCAACCCGGATAAACCGGAACAAATTGCCACAAAGGGACCAAGACACACAGCGAAACCTTTCGATTCATATTCATCTTTGCGTCTTTGTGTCTTGGTGGTATATAGTGGTTGTCAAAAAAACGTTTCGGTTGCGGGACGTTTTTTTGCGACAGCACTTATGCCGCCAGCCTTTTTTCGGAACATTATTATGACAATCGGTATAAATGTTTTGCCACAAAATGCACAAAAATAATTTCTAAGATCCTAAAGGCAGATTTGATCGATAAGGCCAACAATCTGATCCTTTTGGGCCTCAATCCATTGCATCAGTTTAAGACCGTGATTTAAAAAGACCAGGTATTCATCCTCATCTGGATTCTCAATGCTGTAGAAATCGACAATGGTCCAGTGGAGCACAAAAAGATTGGCGGCTGCCAGCATCGACGGCAAGAATGTCCTTTCCAACAAGGTCAGGGAGCCAGGGCCGGCTTTTGATGCACACCTATGATTGTAGGTACTGAGAAATAATTCGAATTTATCCAGCTTCAGGCTGCCGGCCGTTGCCCCATCCCAGCAGGCACAGAAATATACGAGCGCCAGGGCGATATCGAAAAGCCGCAGATCGATTTTGGACCAATCAAAATCAAATACGCCGATGACCCGGGAGCCGTCATATTTTAAATTCCCCTGGTGAAAATCGCAGTGAACCGGAATCTGGGGCATGCTGTTGCGAGATTGTTCCGGGATAAGGGCCTGCTCGACGGCACTCAAGATCTGATCTCGATGTTGCAGAAAATATTGATCAAAGCGGGTTTTGCCCGCTTTGGAGGTGTATGTGCGATAGGTATGTCTGAAGGTCGGCAGGAAGTCATTGATTTTAGGCTGATTGCGCTCAGCCCCTGCCGGCTTGCTAAAATTTAGTCCGGCCTGATGTAAATCTGCCAGCACTTTGGCGGCGCTGATCATATCCTCCGGCGCAATCTTCGTATCAACCCAGGTATAGCGGTCTTCTCCCTCTAAAAATTCAAAAACAGCCCAAAATTCAGTATGCGTTCGACCTTCAATCGCTCTTTCTTGCTTAACATAAGTGGCCCCCGTTTTCGAAGGGATGATGCCGGCCGCCAGGTCAAATCCGTTTGCTTTAAGGTAGTTGATCAGCGCGTGTTCGAATCTGATTTCATTCTCATTAATGGCCGGATTATATCGGCGAATAAGATACTTAAGTTGACCGTCATTTCTTTTGGCCCGGATAACAAAGCTGCGGTTCACATACCCACCGTGCAATTCCTCAGAATGGAGCAGTTCTCCCAACTCATAGTGTGCTTCTACAATGCGGACGGCATCCTTGATCATTTGGCAATCCGATATTGATATAATTTTTCGTAAAACGGCAAATGGTATTCATAATGGTCTCTGAGATTCGGTCTGTCGTCCAGACCAAAATCAAAGGTTTCCATATTTCTTTGGATACCGCTGCTTTCAGCAGCATCCACGTGCCATTCTTTCCAGGAGTCCCATTCCGGAACCTGGCCCGGATCCCAGGACAGGGATTCTTTGATAAACGGAATACCAACCGCCTCGCAATAGGCCCTGGTGATCCCCTCGGGGTCATCTTCAAGTTCATCGGCATCGATGAGAACCGGTGTGTTACCGGTTACCGCAGCAACTTTTTCAAAAAGCTTGAATTCCAGCTCATAGCCGATCTCATCCCGGGTCACATTCGGATTGATGACCGCATGGGACAGGATGGTCTTTTCAGGCTCCCTTATCAGAAACGTATGGGTCAGCCTTTTGAGAAAAGGGTCGTCTTTTATAATGTGGTCAAACGCGTGATAGGCCATGTCTTTAAAAAAAACCGCAGCCTTTTCACCTTCTTCCAAAATCCACTGCCGAATATCCGCATAACTGTGCGGAACGCTGGGATCGATGTGTTGACCGGGAACATCCACCCGTTTCTCATAAACATAATACAAAGGACTGAAAGGCTCATGCAGAACTTTATAATCACCTCTTTCAATGAATACCCGTTCGAAGCCCGTGGAAATAGACCGGGGGTGTACCCAAAATGCGATAATCTGCTCCATATCGGAATCCCTCCTGCCGTCAAAAATGTAACATCATGGTGAAGCTCAAGACATTTATTTAGAAAAAGATTCGAAATTGCCTTTTTGATCAAAGGCGATGGGTCGTTTGTTAAGAGATATTTTGAGATCCCCGCGTGCAGAAAGCTCTTTTGCATATGCCTCTGAAACATCAACTTCGTTTAAGAAAGCCGTATTTTTAATGCGCATTATTTTTAGCCGCTCCCGAGGGATCAAACCAACCGATTTTATAGCCACTTCAAGCGCTTCGCGGTCATTTTCTAAAGTCAGGGGAATTTTGCCCATTTCCGGACAAACACCGGTAATGGAATTGATGTTTAAGGCCTGCATATCAATTTTATCCAGCAGGCGTTGGGTAATCATATCAGCAATGCCGACCCCCAATGCATTGCCCTCAGATCCTGTCGTCAGATCACAGACTACCAGACGCTTTATTTTAGGTCGTTTCGGTTCTGGCGTTATAAGGGGCAAGCCGATGCGACCGACGACCTTGGTATCAAATCCGGTGCCGCTGATATCTTTTCCCATCTCATCGATAATGAGAATGTCGGCGTCATCAAACGGGAGACACGGCGCCATGGATTTGGCCAATTTGAACAGAACCTTTTCCATTTCTTCGATTTCATCAACAGGGCAAATACCAATATCGGCCGTCTGGCCATAGCCATTTTCAACGATACCGACGCCAAATAAAATAGGGACATGTTGTATCAGTTTGCGCGCAACGCTCAGAATGACTTCAGGGTAACCATAGGTCATCATGGCTTCATGATAACGCGCTGCCCCCTCTTGCTTTCCCAGGCCTATGGCCATCATCTTGAGCAATCCGCTTTCAAATTCATACTCAAAATCAGTATGTTCTTTAATGCGGTTGATCAGCACGATGTGGTCGGCTTCAGAGGCCAGTTTATCTAAATAAACCGGTATTTGCTCGTCGGTTTGCCCAAGGCGGACAACCTCAAGCGAAGATTTAATGGGCGCGCCCACCTTCGCCTCCCGAATACCCAGATGCTCCAGCACTTTTTTCTGCCCGGCCCCGCTGGCCGCACCATGGCTTCCCATGGCCGGCACGATAAACGGTAAAACCCCCATGTTTTTAAGGCGGGATATGACCGTCCTTACGATCGTGCCGAAGTTGGCAATACCCCTGCTGCTGCAAGCCACGGCAACTGTTTGGCCGCTTTGGACCTCATTTTCAAATCCCCAATGATTGATTTGAGAACGAATCTTTGCGGGGATATTGTCCAAAACCGTGTTATCGAACTTCTGGGTGATGCGAATCATTTGCGGAAGATGGGTATTCATTTTTTTCCTTGTCACTATTCATTTCCGAATTTTTTTCCCAATAACCTTCCCGAATGACCTGCATCGCCCAATTGAGATGCTCCCGGATCGCTTTTTGGGCCGCTCTAATTTTTCGATCCCGGATGGCTTTTAAAATGGGATGATGGCTCTTGACAAATTCTAGCGAGTTTCCAAACAATTGTTTTTCGATGGTCAGAAATACCCTCAATTGGTTTTCCAACGTCAACCAGACATCCAGCAACTTGCGATGACCGGACAATTCACAGATGGTCTGATGGAATCGGAAATCTTCGGAAATGAGTTTATCCAACTCTTCATTTTTCGAAGCTGCTTGCATGGATTGGAAAATGGATTCAAGTTTACCGATCTTTTTCCCGTCAATATCTTTGATGAGAATCCGAACCGCAAACTCTTCAATGGCACTTCTCAGGGAATAAAGTTCTTCCATATCCCTTTCGGTCAGTTGGGCTACATAAGTTCCTTTAAAGGGTTTTGTTTCAACCAATCCTTCTTTTTCCAGATAACGCAGCGCTTCGCGTATCGGAAAGCGGCTGATGTGCATCTCTTCTGCCAGCTGCATCTCGACGAGTCGGTCGCCCGGTTTTAGCTTCCCCTTGCGTATGGCTTCCCTAATTTCCAGTAATGCCTGGTTCATCAGTGTGGGCCGCTTTTGCTTCGTAAAAACGCGCACCATAATGTCTCCTTTACCCATATCAGAATAGAACAAAAGTGGAGATTTAAAATTATATTGTAAACTGTCAACAATTTACCGA